>DMPJ01000019.1 GCA_003456035.1 Planktothrix sp. UBA8402 | reverse complement strand
TCAACCGCCTTTAATTTGATGTGACTTTGATTTGATGTAACATTCCCCATAATAAAGCCCTCGGCGATTGAAATCGCGGCTACACAAACGATGTCCGCCGGCGCGGACAAAGGGGGTATGTGGGTAGGAAAAATCCGCCCCCAGGATCTTCAACCCGCGTCGGCGGGTTTTGTTTGTGTAGCTGCGGTTTCAACCGCCTTTAATTTGATGTGATCTATCTTTCCCTATAGAGTAGTATGGAGTATGACTTAAAAGTAGTTCACCCAGTCAGGTTAGCGTTGGCGAAGCCCGGCGTCAGCAGCGCGTCCTCGCACGAAGCGAATATACAGTTTAAATGCAGTACAGCTTATTACCCCCATTATCCCCCTAGCTTCGATTAAAACTCCTTTAAATAAATCTCAATGAAATTGACACAAAACCCTTTGAATACCTTTGCGATTACAACACCTCTTTATTATGTCAATGATGTTCCTCACATTGGCAGCGCTTATACAACAATAGCGGCTGACACCATTGCTCGATTTCAACGCCTCCAGGGAAAATCTGTTCTCCTGATTACGGGAACCGATGAACACGGTCAAAAAATTGAACGGACGGCTGAGGAGTTAGGTCGTTTGCCCCAGGATCATTGTGATCAGGTTGCCTCTAGTTTTGCCTCCTTGTGGGAACATTTTAATATTCAGTACGATCGCTTTAGTCGGACAACGGCACCCCGTCACGAAGCCATTGTTAAAGAATTTTTTCAACGGGTTTGGGATAGGGGAGATATCTACCTCAGCCAACAGCAAGGTTGGTATTGTGTCGCCTGCGAAGAATATAAAGAAGAACGAGAATTAGCACCCGGAAATTTCTGCCCCATTCATACCAATAAAGTAGTAGAATGGAGGGATGAGCAAAACTATTTTTTCCGGTTATCTAATTATCAGAAACATTTAGAAACCTTATATCAAGAGCATCCTGAATTTATTCAGCCAGAAAGTCGGCGTAACGAAGTCATCAATTTTGTTAAGCAAGGACTACAAGATTTTTCGATTTCTCGCGTTAATATTGACTGGGGATTTCCCATTCCTACCGATCCGAGTCATACGATTTATGTTTGGTTTGATGCCTTATTAGGATATGTAACTGCTTTGCTTGATCCCGAAGATGAACCCACCTTAGATAATGCTTTATCGAAATGGTGGCCGATTAATTTACACCTAATTGGTAAGGATATTTTAAGGTTTCACGCCATTTATTGGCCGGCAATGTTGATGTCCGCAGGTTTATCTCTACCCGGTCGTATCTTTGGACACGGTTTTTTAACCAAAGATGGGAAGAAGATGGGCAAAAGCTTAGGGAATACTCTTGATCCCATTGTTTTAGTCAATCAATATGGTTCCGATGCTATTCGCTTTTATTTTTTGAAAGAGATAGAATTTGGACAGGATGGTGATTATAGTCAGACTCGGTTTATTCATACCGTTAATGCTAACTTAGCTAATGACTTAGGAAACTTACTCAACCGGACGCTGAAAATGGCGCATAAATATTTTAACGGTTGTGTTCCTAATGTTAAGAGTCAGGATATCCCCCAGGAAGATGGGCTCAAATTCATCGGTCTAACCTTAACGGATACTGTAACTCAAGGCTATAATTCCCTAGCTTTTAGCGAAGTTTGCAACGCTATTTTCACCTTAATTCAAGCCGGGAATAAATACATTGATGAGAAAGCTCCTTGGAGTCTTTATAAACAAGGAAAACAAGAAGCGCTCGCTCAAGTTCTGTACTCAGTTTTAGAATCAGTTCGGTTATCATCTTATCTTTTGTCCCCAATTATTCCCAATATTAGCACTCGGATTTATCAACAACTGGGATATACTATTGACTTCAATGACCAGACTATACTCACAACATCACTGTCTTTTGATATTCATGGGGTTTGGGGCACTTTACCCGCCAACCAACCCATACAGGAAGGACAACCGGTGTTTAGACGCTTGGAGTTAGAGGATGGTTAGGAGGTGTCATCCTAAATTCAACCCCGTTTTAATGATAGTCTGGTTTAAGATAAAACATCAATTTCAACTGCTTTACTTTACTCCTACTCAAATCATTTTTTTCATAACAAAAGAGGTATAAAAATGTTCAATCATCTCACTACTGGAGAACTTTTTACTCCGGAACAAGTTCTGGAAAACCGGGGCCGGGTTGCCATCTTTATTGATGGTTCTAATCTATTTTATGCAGCTTTGCAACTGGGAATTGAAATTGATTACAGCAAATTATTGTGTCGTTTAACCGCCGGATCTCGGTTGTTACGCTCCTTTTTCTATACAGGAGTTGATCGCACCAATGAGAAGCAACAGGGCTTTTTATTGTGGATGCGACGGAATGGCTATCGGGTGATTTCTAAAGATTTAGTTCAACTTCCTGATGGTTCTAAAAAAGCTAATTTGGATGTAGAAATAGCCGTTGATATGATGGCCTTAGTGGGTTCTTATGACACGGCGGTTTTAGTTAGTGGTGATGGAGATTTAGCTTATGCAGTGGACTCCGTGAGTTATCGCGGGGTGCGGGTGGAAGTAGTGAGTTTGCGAGCGATGACCAGTGATAGTTTAATTAATGTCGCCGATCGCTATATTGATTTAGAAATGATCAAAGAAGAAATCCAAAAAAACCCCCGCAGTCCCAGCTATAGCTATCGTCCCTTATCGGGAATTAGTTTAATTGATGGGCAAATAATTGAGGAGCATTCCTAGAAAAACAAACGGAGTAAAAGCTGGCTCCGGCTGGTTTTTACTCCGAACTTTCCAACTATTAAACTCTTAAAATTAGATGCGGTTGTTACTGGTTTGGGTAATTATTTTAATCGGAATTTCTGCTTGCGCTCCCCAAAATATTGAACCGACCTCAAAGGATTCTAAATCTAAGCCTTCTGAAGAATTTGAACGGACATTAACTTTAGATGATGTCACCTTAGAACAGGCGGATGACAAGGGAAAATTGTTATGGAAAATTAAAGCCAAGCAGGTCAATTATAGTAAAGATAAAAAAATGGCAACGGTAAAAAATCCCGTTGGTGAATTATATGATCAGGGTAAATTACTATATAAAATTAAAGCCGATCAAGGGGAATTTGAACAGAATAGCAGACGCATTTTTTTACGCAATAATATTGTGGCTACCGATCCAAATACGGGTCTAGTTTTGAAGGGAAAAGAGTTAGAATGGATTGTCCAACAGTATATTATTGTAGTGCGGAATGGAGTCACAGGGGATCATGCTCAACTGCAAGGGGTGGCTAGGGAAGTTCAGGTATTTTATCGGCAAAAACGAGTTGAATTTTGGGATAAAGCTACTGTTAGTGCAAAAAATCCGGTTGTTAGGTTAAAAAGTGATCATATTATTTGGCAAATGGAACCGCAACTTTTAACCAGTAATATGAAAACTGAGATTGAGCGTTATCAAAATCAAACAATTATAGATCGAGGGGTAGCGGAAACCGCAGAAATGAATTTAAAAACCAAAACTGGTGTTCTGAAAAAGAATGCCCAAATCGCTTTATCTCAACCGCCTTTACAAATTTCTAGTAATGAATTACAATGGAATTATGAGAAACAAACGATTAATTCTCCCCAATTTATTACTATTATTGAACGAGATCAGCAAGTAACTTTAACCGCGAATCAAGGTTGGGGAGATTTAAAAGATAATATCTTTTATTTAACTGGGAATGTAATCGGAATTGGTCAAAAACGTCAAGCCCAATTAAATGCTAATTTAGTCAGTTGGTACATTGTTCAACAGTCTTTTTCCGCCGAGGGAAACGTCGTCTACCGTCAAATTGATCCCCCGTTTAGTTTGATGGGAGAAAAAGCTGTTGGTAAGTTTGAAAATGATACAATTGTTGTTAGTGGGGGGAATACGGGAACCCCGGTGGTTACAGAAATTATCCCGGAATAGTTAGGTCAGAAACTAATTCTTGAATAATTTTTCCCTCTCCTGGTTGAATATCTGCTTCTAAAGGTTCTAAATAGAGGGCGATCGCTTCTTGAATATTTTCTAAAGCATCTTCTACGGTTTCCCCTTCACTAATACAACCCTGTAAGACAGGTACATAAGC
>DMPJ01000456.1 GCA_003456035.1 Planktothrix sp. UBA8402 | reverse complement strand
GACTTCCCTGCGGTGTAAGTTAAGGGGGAATTACGAATTACAAATTACGAATGGGGAATAGGCAATAAGCAGTTAAACTGTATATCCTAGCCAGTGAGGAGAGGCGTAAGCAGTTGCCAATTGCCCGTTCCGGCGTTCCCGACTGATCTTTGATGATTCTGTTTGTAACTTCATGTTTGTTATCCTAACTCGAATTTTATTTCTATTGCTAGTCGGTGCCATTGCCTTTAAAATCTGGGAAATTTTGGGCGGTAAGGATAATAGCTTAATTAATCGGTTATTATTTATCCTGGTTTTAGTTTTAATTCTTGTCGCTTTATTTTTCCCAGATAGCCAAGTTGGGTTAGTGGTATTGGGAATTTTATCAATTATTTTTCGACCGCTTGGCTTTTCAATTTTGCTATTATTAATTGCTTCTATTTTTATTAAAAATGGTAAAATTGATCGACCAGGGCCCGGTTTAATTTTAATAGCATTATTAATTTTAATTGTAGCTAGTACCCCCGTATTTGCTAATTGGTTAGCCCAACAGGTGGAAAAAGTGGCTTTAAAAACCGTACAAACGGATTTATGTTGTGGAGAAAGGGCGGGAGCAATTATATTATTAGGACGGGGAACTACAGAACCGAAATTACCCTATCGGAAACAAATTCAATTAACCGATACAGGCGATCGCATTCCCTACTCCGCCCAACTGTTTCGACAGGATCGAGGCCCGTTTATTATTGTTAGTGCTGGCCCCCGTCATGAATTAGTTAATCCCTTAATTGAAGCCAATGATGTTAAACAACTTTTAACTTATATGGGGATTCCTCCTGATAGAATTATCTTAGAAACTCACGGAGGAACAACCTATAATAATGCCGTAGAAATTTATCGGATTATGCAAAATCACAATTTAGGTAGAACTATTATTCTGGTGACTTCGGCATTAGAAATGCGTCGAGCCAGTCTAACTTTTGCTAGAGTTGGGTTTAAAGTAATTCCGGCTCCAACAAATTTTTATACATTTGTTCATCAGACAAAATATCTTCGTCACATCACCGGGACTGATTTCGCGCCCAGTGCCGAGGCGTTATTACTAACTACTAGAGTTTTAGATGAATATTTTTTGACCTTCTATTATTTTCTCCGAGGTTGGTTAGCACCAACTATTTAACATCTAGGATTTTGAGAATTGGGATCAGAAGGATCTGGTAAGCAGGGATTTGAAAATGAATCTACTTCGCCAGAACTTCCCACAATTACAACCAAAAAAAACAGAATTAAAAATAAAAATCCTAGTATTTGCCAATCGGAATTTTTATCGGATTTTGGTTTCTTCTCCTCTGGAACAGGTTTAACATCCACTTGGACTTGTATTTTTTTACCCTGGATTGGGCCAGCTATTTTAATACTTTTACAGACAATTTGATCCGGGATATTATCTTTATCCGACATGATGCTCCCCCAAGTGCAAGTTTTGTACCGATTCGCTAATTAACTACAACTTGGTTGACGACGATTCTGGATCAAATCCTAGGCAAAAAAAATCTGTAGAGATTTGGAAACCAAAGCCCTACAGTCAAAGATGACAAATTGTTTGAGAAAATTAAGCTAAATAGAAGCAAGGGAGGACACTTGCACTCNNCTGTCCCCCCGCCACATCCCGTCCACCTAAACCGAAAGCAATGGCGATCGCCACCGCCACGGCTCCTAACAACAAACCAAAGGCTAAATTGACAATATCACTGGCAATGCCCATTTGTTGTAAAGCCATGGCACCAACAAAGATAATAATTGCAATTCGAGCCGCCTGTCCTAAAAGACTCGATTGACGAGTTCCAGAACTGACAATTAAATCATGGGCTAAATTNNCCAAACACAATAACTCCAATCAAAACTTGACCTGCGATCAAAATAATTTGATTGATAATTAAAGTTAAAGCGGCTAACCCCAAAATATCTGTTGAGGTAACAGCCGCAAACAACATAATACCTACCAACACAATAATTCCAACTAACTCAGAAGGAGTACGTTGGGTTAATGGGGTAGAAACAGGAGGGACTTTAGATTCAGTAGTTTCTGTGGTTTCTGTAGCAATGGATTCTTCAACCACAGGGGCTTCGGTGGGATGAATTCCTAACCAGCGAAACACATTATCAAAGCCAACACTGGTAAGAATATTCGTGACCAACTTGGCGACAAAACTCCCCAGAAAATAAGCAGCAATTAAAACTACAATTGCTAAAAAGATTTGGGGTAATGTATTAAAAACCTCCGTCAACATTAAAATTGCTGGATCGGAAATTGCCTTAACTTTCAGGGTTTCTAAGGCAGAAATCGCGGTGGGGATCAGAATTAAAACGTAAACAATCAATCCAATAATGGAAGATGGTTTTTGACTCCCCGTGATTTGATTTAAGCCTAAACGAGTTCCAAATTGATCAATTCCTACAGCAGCTAAAAGATTAGTCACAATTCGACTCACTACTTGAGCTACAAGCCAACCTGCACCTGCTATTACTAAGGCCGCCACAATATTCGGCAGAACTGCCAGGATTTGATAGAGCATATTTTGGACTGGCTCTAATAATCCTTGTAGCTGAAGCGTACTCAGAATTGCCGGTAAAAATAACAGAACCACGAACCAATATAGGGCATTTCCTAAAGTTTCACTCAGGGAAAATTGGTCGGAAGCTGCATCATTGACTTGTTGATTTAAGCGTTCATCAAGACGAAGTGTTCGGAACAATCGAATTAATAAAGTTCGAGCAATTGTTGCTAAAATCCAAGCCGCTGCAATTAAAATTGTCGCCCCAAAAATTCGGGGTAAATAATTAGTGACTTGGTTGAGTAAATTGGTTAGGGGTGTTGATGCTGCGGTAAGCTGAAGCTTATCTAAAAAGGCAACGACCGCAAAGATGAAAATAATCCAAAATACTACGGTTCCGGCCCAAGATTCTACCGGAAGTTTGTCTTCTGGTCTGGTTGAACCTGAAACCCAACTGGCAATTTTGTTGTCCAAGTCTGTTTTGTTAAACAGGCTTTTAACTAAAGATTGAGCAAATAAGGCAATCAGGTAACCAACCAGTAGAATCGCACAAGCCAAAGCAATATCCACTACGTGGGCTTGACCTAACTTCAGGTCATTTAAGTTGGTAGGGACAGCTAAGGGGTTATCCTGAGCTAAATAAAGGGGGAATAGGGAAGATAATTTAGTTCCCAAAAGTGTTATTGATTGATCTGTTCCATTCAAAGTCTTTGCTCTCCTATTTTAAGGGCATTCCATTGCATCTTAATAGTCTGGTTAAAATTGCAGAAAACATCACTAAAATTTAAGGTTTTTTTTATTTTCTGATGCTTTCGGTGGTTTATACTAAGACTTTTTCATGTTGTCCATGAAATTAATCTGTCTATAGCTTGAAGTTATGATGCCATATAGTCAAGTTTTTGAACAATCTATTTTAATTTCGGCCAATTCTCCGGTCGTAGAAAGGTGTTTTACGGATTTGGAACTGATGCACCAATGGTTGAATCCGATTTTACGCTGTGAACCAATTGATATATGGGATACAAATGTGGGTGGCCGTTGTCGATTTGTGATTCAACTTCCTCTATTTCAACCAACTTTAAAGACCGTGGTTTTAGAACGGGAAACCGGGTTAATTGTTTGGGGATTTGAAGGCTATTTTAAAGGATGCGATCGCTGGGAATGTATACCACAAACCCAAGGGACTAAACTTTTAAATCGGTTTGAATTTGAAATCCCTAATCCTCTAATTAAATTCGGTTTTAATCTCTTGGCAGCGGCTCTAACCAAAGCGGATATGGAAGCTCAATTAAAACGGTTAAAACAATTAGCAGAACGCATTTAATTAGTTATTAGTTATCAGTTATCACAGGACTTACGCACCCAACTAAAGAAACCGGGTTTTTT
>DMPJ01000208.1 GCA_003456035.1 Planktothrix sp. UBA8402 | reverse complement strand
GGGATTCCCGTCGGTCAAGCTAAATTTTGGGGTCAATATCCTGCTACCTTACAACAACCTAGGCCACAAGTTGCAACTATTTAGGGGGTTGTGCAGCAGCAGTAGCAGCTTCAGCAGCAGCCTTAACGTCTTTTTGACTCAAGGGGAGTAACACCTGTAACTCAAAAGTGCTTTTTAGCTGTCGTTGGGGTTGATTAGGAGAAGGAACAAATTTGCCTTGTCGATATTCTCCCTCAATCACTGAAGTTTGATCTCCCAATTGGGATTTTAAACTTCTGACTACTAATAAAGGTTGTAATTTTTCTAAAGCCACTAAAAACTGGCGAGTTTGATCAAAACTGCCTGTAAACTCGATTTCATATCTCCGTCTTCTCAGTTTGCCATTAACTTCTGACCCCAAGGTACTATCATTAACAATTTCGTCCTTGTCTTCTGGTTTTTCTAGGGGAATGGGTTTAAACTGGGTGAGTTTGGCGAGTTTGCCATCATCAATGATCCCGGCATTAATTTTATTAATCTGTTCGTTAATATCAAATAACAGGGTTTCTAAACTAGCATCATCGGCGAATAAACTTGTGACTGTAGAGCGACGAATTTTAGCTTCTGCTAATTCTTTTTCAGCCTTATTTCGTTCGCGTAAACGCTGATCTTGTTTCTCAATTTCGTCTTGTTTAGTTTTAATATCCTCCCGCAGAGTTTGTCCTGTAGTTAAGGTAGGAAGGACTAATTTATAAATTAAGAAACCAGCTAAAAGGGCTCCGGCGACGCCAGCGCCAATCCCCATAATTTTGGGCGTTAAGGCAATACCAAATATAACGGGGCCTTCGCCTTCGCCGTCAACTTCTTGAATAAATTCATTAGCTACGGTCATTGTTTAATTACTCCTTTTTCCTGAAGGGTTTTAATCCGATCAACTAATCCTAAAGCTCCTTTATTTTGAAGTTCAGGTAATAACTCCGAAGCTGTAGCACGACTGAGGTTAGTTTCAATCGTATATTTGACCACAGATTGTAACCGGGGTTTAATATTACCTGCATCCGTACTAGCTGGTTTAGACACAAGTTGAGTGGTGTTTTCTTCTAATTTAGCCGAAATCAATTTAGTTTTTTCCCCATTAAAGAAGGGAGACCGATTCAGTAATAATACAAAATCATTAATTTGGGTGAAGGTGTTAGCCACTCCTGAAATTTCTAATTTAGCGGTTTCTGTTGGCGGTGGAGCGGACACCGGGGCCGCAGCTTCCCCGGCGGCGGGAGTTGCGGCGGGAGTTGCGGCGGGGGCGGCGGCGACGGGGGCAGTTACTGGCGGCTCCGTTTGTTTAATATCAACAATTCTCACCCCGGCAACTTGCATCAGTTGGCCTAATTCTAGGGTGAGGGCTGACCAGGGTTTAATCTGATTAAACACGGTGGCTAAAGCATCCGCTTCTTGATTGGCTTCTTTGGTTTGTTTATTAATCTCATCTAACGCTTGCACCGCCGAGGTTTTTGTTCCCAAGGTGGCGACGAGGGTATCGAGTTCTTTTTGTAAATCGGCATTTTGTCGATCAAAAACAAACCAAGCTCCCCCAATTATGGCATTTAGGGCTAAAGCTGCCCCGACACCGATTAAAACTGGAGTCTGGTCAATAGTCTGGGTGGGACTAACCTGTCGTCGAACTTCCCGTTCTAATAGATCAGGTCGATCATTCAAAAAGTTGATTTCTAAGTTTTGCATAATCAGTTGAGGTATTAACGGTTTACTGTTTAATGATCACGGATTTAGCTCATCCGCATTCCTAAACCTAATGCCACTCCTAAACTAGCACGTTGTTCTGGGGGAATTTCTCGCTCAAAGGCAAGGGCGAGGGATTCAATCGGGTCAACTTGGGTGGCAGGCATGGCCAACCGTTGCATAAAAAACTCATCCAGTTGTCCAATGGCGGCTCCTGGGCCAGTTAAAAGCAACTGTGCCATTTCTAACCCCTCACTTTGATTAATATAAAAGTCAACGGAGCGACGCAGTTCATCGGCTAATTCAGCAAAAACCTTAATAATGGCATACGTTCCCGGATTGGGATCATTTAATGCTCCCATTGTATCAGTCACCGGAAGGGTCATAGCCTGTAGTTCGCTGACATCCCTGGTCGGAGGTAAATTCATCGCACTATTTAAGGCACTTTGAACTTGGAATAGGCCAATGGGAATTGTTCGGTTAAACTGGGGAATACCATCAACAACAATCGCCAATTCCGTACTATCAAATTGAATATCGGCAATAATCGCGGCTTCAGTGGGGGAAAACTGCTCTAATTGATGTCTCAGGGTACGAATTAGAGAAAAACTACTTACTTCTAATACCGTAACTTTTAAACCCGCTTGAGCGAAGGTTTCCACATAGGTATCAGTAACTTCTTTGCGAGTTGCTACTAATAAAACTTGTTTTTTTTCGATCCCATCCTCATCGACAAATCGGCCTAATTTTTGATAATCTACATCTCCTTCTTCTCTGGGAAAGGGCAGATATAATCCCGCTTCGGCGTTCATGTAATCTTTGAGTTCGTCGTCATTAAGTTCGGCGGGAACTGGAATAATTCTGGTTACTGCTTCTCGTCCGGGGATAGATGTGCCAACGGTTTTGGCTTTGATATTATTATCAGTAATCATCGACTGAATTAACTCAGCCATAGCCGGAGTATCCACAATTTGGCCATCTTGAACAATGCCCTCTGGAACAGAAACCGTTGCCAAGGTGATTAATTTTAATTGCTGACCTTTTTTCTTGATTTCGACTAGATTAATTCGTTCGCTGGCTAACTCAATGCCAATTCCTGGCTTCCGCTTGGAAAAAAGTCCCTTTAATAAACTAACCATATTTTTAGTTTTAGTGATCGATCCGGGTAAACGGGTACAATTATTTTTCCCATGTTACCCTGTTTTTTTGGTCAATACCTGGGATTTTTTGACTGTAGAAGCAACCACAAAGACACGAAGACACGAAGGAAGATATAGGATATAGTTTAACAAAATTTATCCTGTTTAGTTAATTTCTCAATAAAATGAAACAATTAAAATCTTGGAAACGCTTTGGTTTGTTATTGGTTTTGGGTTTATTTTTGAGTTGGGGCGTCAGTTGTTCTACTTCTTCCCCAACTTCTCAAAATGGCAAGCAGGAAGTTGAGTTTTGGACTATGCAACTGCAACCGCAATTTACTGATTATTTTAATCAATTAATCGCTAATTTTGAAGCGGAAAATCCAGAAATTAAGGTGAAGTGGGTTGATATTCCTTGGTCAGCAATGGAAAGTAAGGTTCTGGCGGCGGTGGCGGCTAAAACTGCGGCTGATGTAATTAACTTAAATCCTGATTTTGCGGCTTTATTAGCCGGACGCAATGCTTGGTTAAATCTCAAGGAAATGGTTCCTGAAACCGTCCAATCTCAATATTTACCGAATATTTGGCAAGCCAATAAAATTGATATTTGTCCGAATAATAAATGTGAAACTGTTACTTTTGGGATTCCTTGGTATTTAACCACTCAAATTACCATTTATAACCAACAATTACTCCAACAATCGGGAATCACTCAACCTCCTAAAACCTATACAGAATTAGCACAAGTCGCAGAAAAAGTCAAGGAGAAAACCGGAAAATATGCGTTTTTTGTCTCTTTTGTTCCTGAAGATTCAGCCCAGGTTTTACAATCTTTAGTGCAGATGGGAGTGGTATTACTGGATAAAAATGGTCAAGCTGCTTTTAATACTCCTGAAGGTAAAGCTGCCTTTGAATATTGGGTTAATTTATATCAAAAAGACCTGCTTCCGAAAGAGGTTTTAACCCAAGGACATCGCCGCGCTATTGAGTTATATCAGGCGGGAGAAATAGCATTATTAACATCGGGGCCACAATTTTTAAAAGCTATTAGTCAAAATGCGCCAACTGTAGCTAAAGTTTCAATTCCTGCACCTCAAATTACTGGAGAAAAGAGGAAAACAACTGTGGCGGTAATGAATTTAGTCATGCCAAAATCAACGGATGTTCCTGAACAATCTTTAAAGTTTGCTTTGTTTGTTAGTAATAGTACAAATCAACTTGCTTTTGCTAAAACTGCTAATGTTTTACCTTCAATTCAAGATGCTCTTAAAGATAGTTATTTTACCACCCTTCCTGCTAATTCAACCGTGGCAGATCAAGCTCGTTTAATTAGTGCTGAAGAACTAAAAAATGCCCAGGTTTTGATTCCCCCCCAAAAAGATATTAAACAGTTGCAAAAAATCATCTATGATAATCTACAAGCAGCAATGTTGAATCAAAAAACTGTTGATCAAGCGATCGCAGATGCTGAAAAAAGTTGGAATGAAAGATGAAGGGGAGCAGGGGGAGTAGGGGAGCAGGGGAGGTAGGGGGAGCAGGGGAGGTAAACTC
>DMPJ01000385.1:2414-2537 GCA_003456035.1 Planktothrix sp. UBA8402 | reverse complement strand
TTCAAGCCAAAACCTGCTAAAGTTGGAACTTGTAGCCCCTGTATAGCGTAAGTCTATTATGGCGATTATTTCTTCAAAAAAGCAGTCCCCTGAACCTGAACCCGGAGATGAGTTCTCTGGGTT
>DMPJ01000385.1:0-2254 GCA_003456035.1 Planktothrix sp. UBA8402 | reverse complement strand
CGTCAGGAACCTTTAGATCATTTATTATTATACGGCCCTCCTGGGTTGGGAAAAACCACAATGTCCCTAATTTTAGCCTCGGAAATGGGGGTGACTTGTAAAATTACGACGGCTCCAGCGTTAGAAAAACCCCGGGATATTGCGGGATTATTAGTTAGTTTAAAACCGGGGGAAGTATTATTTATTGATGAAATTCATCGGTTATCTAAAGTTGCAGAGGAAATTTTATATCCGGCGATGGAAGATTGTCGATTAGATATTACTATTGGTCAGGGAAGATCGGCAAAAACTCGCAGTATTCCCCTCAAACCTTTTACAATTGTTGGTGCTACAACTAGGGTGGGTTCTTTAACAGCCCCATTGCGCGATCGCTTTGGAATTATTCAACGGTTACGATTTTATGAAGTTGACGAATTAACTTTAATTGTCCAACGGACTGCGAAATTATTAAATACTCCGATCACTCCAGAGGGAGCGATGGAAATTTCTCAACGTGCTAGGGGAACTCCTCGAATTGCTAATCGTTTATTACGTCGAGTTCGAGATTATGTTCAAGTTAAAAGTACGGGGGAAATTAATGCGGAAATTGCCAATATTGCCTTACAAGTATTTAATGTTGATCCGAAGGGATTAGATTGGACGGATAGAAATATGTTAACTGCTATCATTGAAAAATTCAAAGGCGGGCCAGTAGGATTAGAAACAATGGCGGCAATTACAGGGGAAGATACCCAAACTATTGAAGAAGTTTATGAACCCTATTTAATGCAAATTGGGTTTATTCAACGGACAAATCGTGGTCGGGTGGCGACGCCTGCGGCTTGGAAACATTTGGGATTAGATCATCCTCAAAACAGTTAAATTAGCTAGACTAATAATTACAATAATAGTGGGTGAATTATGGCTGCAATTATTTTTCTATTGGCTGATGATACTCAGCAAGAAACTCTGGTAAACTTTGTGACTCAACACGAGAATGTTCTGTCCCATTACCAGCTTATTAGTATAGATAATTTTATCGTTTATTTAAAACAGAAGACCTGGTTAAAGATTGATACAGTTTTGCCTTTGCGACAGGGTGGGGATATTGTCATTGCTTCTAAAATAATCGCCGGGGAAGATATTGCAGGAGTGATTTATTTGGTAGAACCCACCCAAACCAACCTTTCTGAATTCCCTCTTTTAACTTTATTTAGAATTTGCAATATCTATAATATTCCCATTGCTACTAATATCGGAACCGCCGAAGCAATTATTGTGCAACTGCGACGAACTCGTTCTGCTCATTTAATTTTTAATCCCGTTTCAGGGGTAGGAAATGCTAATCAAGATTTATTATTAATTCGGCAATTATTAGAACCATATTTTCACTTACATATTTGCTTCACAACAGCAGAAATTGATCCGACTCAATTAGCACAAGCCGCGATCGAAGATGGTATTGATTTAGTGATTGCATCTGGGGGAGATGGGACGGTTTCCGCCGTAGCCGGAGCCGTGATCAATACTAATATTCCATTAGGAATTATTCCTAGAGGAACTGCAAATGCTTTTTCGGTGGGGTTAGGAATTCCTACTAATATTCAGGGTGCTTGTGAAGTGATTATTGCCGGATTAATCCGCACTGTTGATATGGCCTATTGTAATGGTTTACCGATGATTTTATTAGCTGGAATTGGGTTTGAAGCGGAAACTGTTAATAAGGCTGATCGAGATGCGAAAAAACGCTGGGGGCCCTTAGCTTATATTATGGCTGGATGGCAACAATTAAAGGAACAGAAGGACTTTGAAACGGAAATTGAAATTAATGGCGAAATCAATCAAGTCGAAGCCGCAGCGATTACTATTGCTAATGTAGCTCCTGCTACTTCGGTTTTAGCTCAAGGATTAGGACAGATTATTCCTGATGATGGATTATTAGAGGTTTTAATCTATACTTCTCCGGTGAATAAAATGCAAGCAGTGGCGGGAATTATGGGTTTATTGGGTGCGGGTTTACTCAAAGCAGAAATTCAACGGGATAACCTGATTGCATTTAGAACTCAACGGATTAAAATTGCTACAAATCCACCTCAAAAAGTTGTTTTAGACGGGGAAATTATTGGCACAACACCGATAGAAGTAGAATGTGTTCCCAGAGGATTAAAAATTATTACTCCGGCTTTCTTTTCTTTACCAACAGTTGATAATATAGGAACTTTGGATGGAGTTGAAGTTGACGAAATAGAGAACACGGAATAGGGGAGCAGGGGGA
>DMPJ01000047.1:414-3157 GCA_003456035.1 Planktothrix sp. UBA8402 | reverse complement strand
TGATGAAAATTATAGAGAATTTGACCGGAAAACTTGATGATTTTTTTTGAAGATAATTGGGTGTGTTTAAAATGTGGTATAGATCGGCATATTCGGACTAATGATCCGGTTTTAGCGATTATTGTTTTTAGTGCGATCGCTTTGATGGTAATATTAATGATTAATGCTCGAATTTATAATCATTCAGGGGAAACTTTACAGGAAGAAACCTTTAAGATTGAAGGTCGGGAATTGTAAGGAATTTGGTTTGTTTGTGGGGTTGTTGGTGCGTGCGCTGCGCTTACGCACCCTACAACTTACAACTGATGGCCACAATTGGAACAAAATCGGTCTTCTGGTTGTACTGATGTCCCACATTGACTACAAAAAGACTTTGGATTAGCCTCAGATGAACCCATTCGCAGTTCCATATTACCCATTTGCATGGACATCGGGTTCATGTTCATCTGCATATCCCCCATTTTTAGGTTCATGGGTTTCATCGGTTTCATGGGTTCCATCGGTTTCATCGGTTCTATTCCTGGGGAAACAGGTAAGCTGGTGACTTCATCCACAGTTAGTTGTTGAGAGTTCGTCACTGAGGGCATTTCACCCAGGACACTAAGGCTACTACCTCGAATTTGTAAGGTTTTTTCTCCCTGTTGGGATGTAATCTTGATCACCATACCATGAGGAGTCTGGAACACCTGGGGGGGTGAACTCCAAACTCCCGTCGAAAAACTGCTACTGGCTTGTTGCTGTTGTCCAGGGCTACTACTGATCAGGGTGACAACGGTTTGCACCCCCTGATTTTCTAAATAAACGCTTTGACCTGCCCCTAGCTGGCATACATAGGCCATAGGAAGGCTCCTTTGTCAACTCTATAGTGTTACTTTGCATTGTAGGGTTGAGTTTCTCAAAGGATGGAGTTTCTTAACAATTGTATTAGAAACTACTCAGAGAAAAAATTAAAAACGATCCATTCTCCATCGACAATGGCGATCGCACCCCCAGGAAAAGGGTCAGTTTGAGTCCGATTTGGGGCATAAATTAAAGCGGTTAATTTTTCAATTTGTTCAAAATTAGCAGCTTTTTGCATAACTTTTTGTAAGACTTTTCGACTAACTCGACGTTGTAGGGCTTCATGGGTTTGGCGCAGGGCTAAACGATTGATTTTTAATCGGTTTTGACTGTCATTTTCCCAGAATACAACTTGTTGAAATAGGGTTTCTGTGAGTTCTTCTAAATAGTTAACTTCCGATCGCAATAATTCTGCGGTTTGGGCGAGATGAGATTCGACTTGGGGATTAAAATGGGTTTGTAAATAGGGTAAAAGTTCTTGACGAATGCGGTTTCGAGCATAGTCTAAATTATTATTGGTACTATCTAGCCAAATTTTTAACCCTTTTTCTTGACAAAAATGCCCGGTTTGTTCGCGAGTAATTTCTAATAAAGGACGAACTAAAGTTATCGAATTTGTTGATATTGAATCCAGAGGACGTTGCCAAGTTAAGGCTTGTAAACCATCGGAGCCACTACCTCTAATTAAATTATAAAGTAGAGTTTCAGCCCGATCGCTTTTGGTATGACCTGTAACAATATAAGCATAATTATGGCTTTGAGCAATTTCAGTTAAAACCTGATAACGCCATTGTCTAGCATCTGCTTCTGTAGCGGGAATAATAGTAGCAGTTTCTCGATAAAAGGGAATCTGCCAATGATTAGCTAATTGTTCAATATAATCGGCATTAGCTTGAGAATCAGAACGCCAACGATGATCACAATTAACTATAGCAATTTGCCAATGCCATTTAGGTTGTAAATCTAATAATAATTGAATTAAACATAAAGAATCCTGTCCCCCCGATACCGCCACTAATAAACGTTGAGATGCAGGTAAAATTTTACGAGTGCGTAGGGTACGATGCAGTTGAGTATGTAATTGAGTCCACATTTTATAGCCTGGCAAAAAAGTGACAAAAGAGGGATATTCATCATCAGGAGTTTTCCGGGTGGCTGACCCGTGTATTCAAGGGGATGAAAAACGGGGAATGTAACGCATGGCCTATGAGTTAAAACGGTATGTAGAACGACCCGGAAGCGGAAGTCGTTAAGTTGACGGTTAACGGTACAAATTTCCTTATAATTACGGGGAACTACGGGTTGATTAGTTTCAAATTTCACCCATAAATCTTCACAATTTGTCTTGAAGTTCCATTGAAACTCAGGAGGAAACGCCGTAACGGTTTCAGAGTCTTTTTTCTGCTCAACTCCGGGGGTTTACCTAGAGTTTACCGAATCTTTACAAATGAGCGGACAAATTACGATCATTCTCCACAAAAACCCCTTGACTTTACCGGACATTCAAGATTAATATTAACCCATATCTTAATTAGAATCATATAGGGAGAAGCTTATGTTGTCAGATCAAAACTTAGAATTAAACCCAACTGACCCTGTAAAGAACAGATTAGTGCCGACTCTATCTCCTGAAATGTCCCTTAAAAACAAAACAAATCTTAATATATTATTTTTAATTCCTCACCCTTTCTATGAAGATCGAGGCTCTCCCATTGACGATGATATGCTTCTGAAAGTGTTATCAGAACGGGGAGAAAATATTGATGTTGTTGCCTATCCCGAAGGGCGGAATGTTACTTATAATAATGTCACCTTATATCGGACTATAAAAGTTCCTGGGTGTAATAATGTTCGACCGGGATTTTCTGTTAAGAAGTTAGTTTATGATATTTTAATGATTTTT
>DMPJ01000047.1:215-405 GCA_003456035.1 Planktothrix sp. UBA8402 | reverse complement strand
GAAGAAACTTCTTTCATTGCTCTGCTGATTAAATTTCTATTTAAAATTCCTTATGTTTATGATATGGATTCTTCTCTTGCTCAACAGATGGTCGAAAAATATCCCCAATTATCCCCCGTGAAATCCGTTTTTAATCACTTTGAAGGATTAGCGGTTAAACACGCTAAAGCCGTTGTACCAGTCTGTCAAG
>DMPJ01000047.1:0-181 GCA_003456035.1 Planktothrix sp. UBA8402 | reverse complement strand
CAACTCACTGAAGATTTGAAACAGAATTTAAACATTAATAATCTCCTGATGATGTATGTGGGGAATTTAGAAAGTTATCAAGGGATTGATTTATTGTTAGATAGTTTTGCCATTGCCCTCAAACAAACCCAACAAGCGGATTTAGTTATCATTGGGGGAGAACCTGGGGATATTCAATTTT
>DMPJ01000501.1 GCA_003456035.1 Planktothrix sp. UBA8402 | reverse complement strand
CCTCAAGAAATTTCTGCAATGGTTCTTCAAAAAATGAAGAAAACTGCCGAAGATTATCTTGGACACGAAGTGAAAGAAGCAGTTATTACTGTTCCTGCTTATTTTAACGACTCCCAACGTCAAGCGACTAAAGACGCGGGTAGAATTGCCGGAATTGAAGTTAAACGGATTATCAACGAACCTACTGCTGCTTCTTTAGCCTATGGTTTAGAACAAAAAAGTAACGAAACCATTCTGGTTTTTGACTTAGGTGGCGGTACTTTTGATGTCTCAATTTTAGAAGTCGGAGACGGGGTATTTGAAGTATTATCAACCTCTGGAGATACTCACCTGGGAGGAGATGATTTTGATAAGAAAATCGTTGACTACCTAGCAGAAGAATTCCAGAGAAATGAAGGAGTTGATCTTCGCAAAGATAAACAAGCCCTGCAACGGTTAACCGAAGCCTCGGAGAAAGCGAAACAAGAACTGTCTAGCGTTACCCAAACCGAAATTAACCTGCCTTTTATTACGGCTACCCAAGATGGGCCAAAACATCTGGATATAACCTTAACCCGGGCAAAATTTGAACAATTGTGTTCTGATTTAATTAATCGTTGTCTGACACCCGTTGAGAAGGCCATCACTGATTCTAAACTCAAGAAGTCTGATATTGATGAAGTGGTGTTGGTGGGCGGTTCTACCCGTATTCCCGCGATTCAAAAATTAGTTCGGGACGCCTTGGGTAAAGAACCTAACCAAACCGTTAACCCCGATGAAGTGGTGGCTTTAGGTGCTGCTATTCAAGCTGGGGTGTTATCAGGTGAAGTTAAAGATATCCTGCTGTTAGACGTTACGCCGTTATCCTTGGGTGTGGAAACCCTCGGTGGGGTGATGACTAAAATTATTCCGCGTAACACTACTATTCCGACTAAGAAATCGGAAGTGTTCTCGACGGCGGTGGATGGTCAAACTAACGTAGAAATCCATGTTCTCCAAGGAGAACGGGAAATGTCTAATGATAACAAGAGTTTGGGAACTTTCCGCCTCGATGGTATTCCCCCCTCGCCCCGGGGTGTTCCTCAAATTGAAGTGATTTTTGATATCGACGCCAACGGGATTTTGAACGTGACCGCCAAGGATAAGGGGACTGGAAAAGAACAGTCTATCAGTATTACAGGCGCGTCGACTCTACCCGATGACGAAGTACAACGGATGGTACGCGAAGCCGAACAAAATGCCGCCACCGACAAAGAACGTCGGGAACGCATTGAACGCAAAAACCAAGCCGATACCCTCTCTTATCAAGCGGAAAAACAGCTTCAAGAGTTGGGTGATAAGGTTCCCGAAGCTGATAAAACTAAGATTGACGGGATGGTTAAGGAACTCCGGGAAGCTATCGCCCAGGATGATGATGACAAGATTAAAACCCTAACCACAGATTTACAACAAGCGTTATTTGCTGTGGGTTCTAACATCTATCAGCAAGCGGGTGGCGGTGTTCCTCCTGAAGACGGTGGCCCTAGTGCTGGCGGTTCCACCCCTCCAGGTGGCGGTGATGATGTGATTGATGCTGACTTCACCGAATCTAAATAACTTGAAATCCTTTAATGTTTGCTACACATTCCCCCTGTAGAGACNNATGCAACGTCTCTACAGGGGGAATTTTTATTATTAAATATAAACCAAATGAAATCTATAAAACCCCAAAATTCTGACCTTGAAAGAATTATTATTGTCCGCAGAATGCGAAGTCTGAGTACCCTTTTAGATAATGCAATTAGGGTTCCTGGTACATCTATTGGGTTTGGAATTGACCCGATTTTGGGATTAATTCCTGGGGGCGGCGATATATTAGGAGGAGTGTTATCTATTTATATTGTATTTGAGGCGTTTAAGTTGGGTTTACCCCAGGAAACTTTAGTTACAATGGTCGCTAATATTGCCCTGGAAACTATTACTGGAACTGTCCCGGTATTTGGAGATATTTTTGATGTCGCCTGGAAAGCTAATGTTAAAAACGTTGAAATTTTAGAAACTTACGTTAATTCTCCAGAAGTTGGGGAAAAAGCCGATCTTTGGTTTATTGTTTTATTATTGGGAGGATTGTTATTATTGATTATATTTATTGCTATTATTGGTATTGCTATTTTCGGATTAATTTTGCAAGGATTAAGTGCTATTTTTTCCTAGATTTAGGTTCGGATTTGTGCCATAAACCAATTTCCTACTGCTGTATTATCCTGTTGACGACTGAGTTTTAATCCTTCCTCTAATAAAGCTATTTTAAAACGAGGTAAAATTTCCGACTCTGTAATTCGTTCACTCCCGCAACAGGTTGTTCTAAAATCTGCAAATATTCATCCCAGGTTGTCGTTATCCAGGTATCAGTTTTAATTTGAGTTTGGAGTTGAGTCATAATAGATTAATTCTCAAAAAATTATCTAGTTCAGGGCTTGAAATTGGTTTAATAACCAATAATAAACTTGTCCTTGATTCATGCTGCGACTACGTTGAAATGCTTGATTTAAGAGTGACATTGATAATCCAGGTAAAACTAAGGATTCTGTAATTCTTCGACTTCCACCGTCGGTTATTTGAAAAGAAATAACTTGTACATTCCGAACATCAATAATCCAATATTCTTGAACTTTTAAATCTTCATAAATTAACCGTTTTTCCCCTTTATCATCGGATAAAGAATAGTTAGCTACTTCAATCACTAAATTAGGAGGAGGATAAATTTCTAAGTTAATAATTCCAGTTCCTATAGGTACTATATCAGCATTTTCACCAATATAATAAGAAACATCGGGTTGAACTTCTAACGCTCCTGTTTTTCGATAAGTACAGTTATCTTTCCCGTTTAAGTCAATCCCTTTTATCGCAGCAAATAAACCAACAGCAGTAATAATTAAAGTATGGTCATTGGCGTGATCATTTCCAACGGGTGACATTTCAATCCTCATCTTTTGATTAGAGTAATATCCCTTAGCTTTTTCTAAATCTGGATGTTCAATGGTTTGAAGATATTCATCCCAGGTTGTCGTTATCCAGGTATCGGTTTTAACTTGAGTTTGGAGTTGATTCATTCTCACCTCAAATTATGGATCAAAATAGTTTTATATTTTTAGTTATCGCATTTAAGGTTATTATAACACTCAGACTCACCCAGAAACAAGGTTTCTAATACTTTATTTACTCAAACTGTTAGATTATGACCGTTATTATTGCAGGAGAACGTAGTGGCGTTGGTAAAACAACCGTGACATTAGGGATTTTATCCTATTTGAAAAAACACTATTCTAATATTCAATCTTTTAAGGTTGGCCCTGATTATATTGATCCGATGTTTCATCAATATGTTACGGGGAAACCTTGTTATAATTTAGATCCTATTTTAACATCAGAATCCTATATTAAAACCTGTTATAATAAAAATATTCAGACTTCAGAATATGGCTTAATTGAAGGAGTAATGGGTCTATTTGATGGGATTCCTGATCGGGAAAATGTTCCGATTGCTTCAACGGCTCAGATGGCATTAATTTTGAATTTACCTGTGATTTTAGTCTTAGATTGTAGTAGGTTATCGGGTTCTATTGCTGCGATTGCAATGGGTTTTAAAAACTTTAATCCGCATCTAAAATTAGCAGGGTTGGTATTAAATAAAGTCGGAAGTGATCGCCATTTAGAACTATTGAAAGCCTCCTTAAAACCTCTAAGTATACCAATTATAGGAACAATTAAAAGACAGGAAAATATTGTAATTCCAGATCGTCATTTAGGGTTAATTCCAACTAATGAACTTCCCCAACTTGATTTATTCATTCAAGAGTTAGCTGAATTAGCTGAAAATTGGTTTGACTGGGAACAGTTATTACCATTATTAAAAAATACTGTAAGTTTTAATTTGAATAATGAAATTGAGCGGGAAAACCTCGCCCCTACGGTATTGGTTAAAAACACATATCAACCGATTAGAATTGCGATCGCCAAAGATGCTGCATTTAATTTTTATTATGCCGATAATTTAGAGATTTTGCAACAGTTGGGGGCGGAATTAATCGAATGGAGTCCGTTAAATGATCATCAATTACCTAAAGAAATTAAAGGATTATATTTTGGCGGTGGTTTTCCAGAGGTATTTGCTCAAGAATTAAGTCAAAATCAGTTAATGTTAAAAGCGGTTAAAACTGCCATTTTATCAGGAATACCAACCTATGCAGAATGTGGTGGGTTAATGTATTTATGTGAAAATATTATTGATTTTGACAATAATTCTTGGTCAATGGTGGGGATATTACCAACTAATGCGGTTATGGGAAAACGCTTGAAATTAGGTTATTATCAAGCAAAGGTTTTAAAAAATACTCCTTTATTATTAGAAGGAGAAATAGTTACGGGACATGAGTTTCATCGGTCTGAATTAATCGAAAATTCACCTCAACCTTTATATAAAATGCAGCGTTTTTTTCCATCAGAAACTAATACTCCTATATTAGAAGGTTGGGGAAATCTTCCTAATATTCATGGGTCTTATTTACATCTTAATTGGGGAAACAGAATTGATATTCCTACCCGGTTTTTAAACTCTTGTATTCAATATAATACCCCGTAGGGGCGGGTTCGAGTTA
>DMPJ01000484.1 GCA_003456035.1 Planktothrix sp. UBA8402 | reverse complement strand
GATTCTCCAAAGGTCGTGATCCGAAACAAATGCCCAAATGTATTGCCCATAATGGTTGTATTTATTTTGCCAAACTTTATATTCTACCCTAGACGCGCTCTTAAAATCCTCAACTCCCTTCCACCCATTCTCAACTGTTGGGTTTGGAGGGACGCCACCCCTACGATAAAAGATTACAACCTCGTTACCGATTGCTAGTAGGGGCGAGGTCTCCTCGGCCATTTAGTCCTCGTGTTCTTCAAAGGGGTCGCGCAGGTCGGTAGAAGTGGGGCCGAAAGCTGTGTAAATCGCATATCCCGTCAGGGCGATCACAAACACAGCGATACAAATGCTTAGTGTTAATGCGGGTTCCATTATGATTAATCCCTTGTTATTCGTGTGCTTCTATAATAAAATAATTAGAAAACTTAAGACAATTTAACAATTGTTTCGATTCTGGAGCCAGGATATTGTGTTTAACCCGATATGGGGACACCTAAATCGGTTAACATGAGCCTAAGCCTCTCCTGTCTTCCCTAGCTTGAAGCGGTGAGAGTGTCCAAAATCCAGAAAAAATTTTGTTGACGTAAAAAATTTAGGTGAACTATGGCACAACGGACTTGGTTAGGAGATTTATTAAGACCTTTAAATTCCGAGTATGGTAAGGTTTCTCCCGGTTGGGGAACAACCTCTTTAATGGCAGTGTTTATGGGTCTGTTTTTCGTGTTTCTGTTAATTATTTTACAGATTTATAATTCCTCACTGCTGCTGGAAAATGTGGATGTGAACTGGGCTAATTTAACCCGCTAATCAAGTTTCAAATCCGGTTAATCGTGAACTGTGAGAATCAATTTAGGAAACAGGTTTTGAGTATAATAACTAAAAATACTTAACTCAAGTCCTACATTTCTACTTCTGGAAAGTTAAAAATCACAGTTCACGGTTTTCTATTGATAACAATTATTTTTTGCAACTTAGGAGACTATTTTAATGAATATATTTGGCATTGGTTTACCCGAAATGGCCGTGATTTTGGTACTGGCACTTTTAATTTTTGGCCCGAAAAAATTACCCGAAATTGGCAGTAGTTTAGGTAAAGCCCTGAAAGGATTTCAACAGGCTTCTAAAGAGTTTGAAGATGAATTTAAAAAAGAAGCTCAAAAGTTAGAAGAAACAGCAAAAATTAAGCCAGAAAACAACTCAACTGTCGCATCTACCCCTAAAGAAAATTCCGTCAATACCCTTGATTAATTAATAGGTAAAATCCAGCAATTAACGTTATTTAGTTATATTAACGATTATGATTACGGAGGTTACACCTACTAAAACCTTAATTGTGCCTCAATTAATAGTAGGTCTAGGAAATCCTGAAACTAAATATGAGCAAACCCGACACAATATTGGTTTTGAGGCGATAGATGCTTTAGCAAAATCTTGGCGAATTCCCATTTCAGAAAATCGCAAATTTAAAGGGAAATTCGGCGAAGGGGTAACATCTTCGGGAGAAAAAATTAGATTATTAAAGCCGCTAACCTATATGAATTTATCGGGACAGGCGATTCGTGCTGTCGTTGATTGGTATAAACTACCTCCAACATCGGTATTAGTAATTTATGATGATATGGATTTACCATTAGGACGGTTGCGACTGCGGTTGTCTGGTTCAGCAGGAGGTCATAATGGGATGAAATCTACTATTTCCCATTTAGGAACCCAAAACTTTCCCCGGTTGCGAATTGGTATTGGTAAACCCAAATCAATATCTGGAACAATCGAACGGGAAACGGTTTCTTATGTGTTGGGAAAATTTTCCTCACCAGAAATGCAAATCATGGAACAAGTTCTAAAATGGGCGGGAGAAGCGATTGATTTAAGTTTGCATCAAGGTGTGGAAAAAGCCATGAGTCTGTACAATAATCGTAGTTTTGTTGATAGTACAGAGTGAGTTCTAAAAGTTTACCTGAAACAACAGCGTATGTTAGAATTACGCGACAATCTTGGCATCAGGGTCTACTCGAAGGAGAGGTCAGTGCTGGGGATTATGAGTGGCAATTTCAGTGGCGATTTCGACATACAAAAAAACTCACGATTCAACCATCCCAAGGACGAGCTTTAATTCAAGAACCTTTGGGACGGTTTTTAGAAAAGTATGATTATCAATTAGAACCCGGTGGGGATTATTCCTTTACTGTTCGTGCTCAATTTTAGTAAGGTATTAATAGACTCGGCGATTAAAATCGCAGCTACANNCAAAGTCCGCCTACGCGGACTAATTTTAATCAAAATTCACCAGTTTTGTCTCAAGTTAATTCTATCATTTAGGAAGCATTTTTTGAGTTGGTTTGCGTCAATTATCTTGCACTTTATTCTGGAATTTCAGGATTTGGTAATGGTGGATTTGCCCAGTTTTGAAAGCCTCGGAAGATATCAATATAGCTAATTATTCCGTCTAATTGAAATTTACCACTATTAGGGTCTTTTGTGCAAACTATAAGAGCAGTAGGTCTATCCTTGGAATTAGC
>DMPJ01000204.1 GCA_003456035.1 Planktothrix sp. UBA8402 | reverse complement strand
TGCGAGCGTCCTCGCTCGCTGGCTTATCCGCTTTAAACGCTTCACAGCTTATCCGCTTTAAATACTTCTAGGAATAAAGTTCACCCTAACGTATATAATCCCCCATCCCGTCCACAAATCATCACCTGATTATTCCAAACTATAGGAGTTGACTCGAAGGAAACTTCCGGTTTAAATCGTCCCTTTTCTTCGATTCTTAACCGATAATATTCTCCCCGTTGGTTAGGAATAGCATTGCTTTGATTTGCTCTGGCTTCTTCCCAATATAAATTAAATAAATAAACTCCATTATATCCCGCCGTTACTAATTTATAACCATCGGTAAAAATCGGAGTTGAAATCGAGGCTCCGATTTTTTCTTGTACTAATATTAAAGGGGTTTTATATTCCCCATTTCCTAATGGCCCAGTTACGGTTTTATCCGTTGTAATCATTTGAGAACCAATATATAAATAACCATCAATAGCATTGGTGGCAAAGATAGCTGGAAATCCATCGGGATTATATTCATCATTTAACGCCACAGAACCTATTATACCACCATCCCAAGTATTAAATTGTTGATTTTTTGTCGGTAAAAACCATTCTAAACTATCTTTAGGCTTCAGGTTAGGATTAAGTTTAAGAACGCCTCCATTTCCAGGAATATATTGTTTTTCGATAGCACAAAATAACTTACCTTCTTGAGAAATAACCGCCGTCCCATCAATATCTGAACCTGTATAATAATCCCAAATAATTTTTCTAGTTTTTAGATCAATTCCATAAATATGTCCCGAACCAGATGCCATAAAAATCCGATTATCTAACCGAGACGGAGAGGATTCACTAACTAAATTTCCCCCATGTCGGCTACTATCTCCATCCTGATAAAGTTTGACTTCTGATAAAATTTTAGGTTGTAAGAAACCGGATTTTGTTTCTGCCGTTTTAGCTGAACTATTGAGAAAATAACCGATCGCATTTTCCCCGGCATTAAAAATAACTCCATCCCCTAAATATAACGGCGAACTATCATTATCTCGACTATAACTTGGGGTGGGACGTAAATCTAATTTCCAGAGTTCTTTTCCAGTCCTAAAGGAAATTGCCCGAAAACTTGTAGCTAATCCTCCTTTAGACATACTGCTACGACTCCCTTGTAAAACGACAATTTGGTTCTCATTATTTGCCGTTTGATCAATATAAATACTTGAGGTTCCTTTAACTACATCATCAAATTTATATCTCCAAATTTCCTTTTGAGTTTCTAATTCTATTTTCCTTAAATAATGGTCAAATGCGCCTATAATAATATAGGTTTTGCCGCGATCTCGGGTAATAGTCGGTTGTCCTGTCCACCCGGCACCACTCCAAACTTTGCGGGTACGTCCCACATAAGTGACTCCTGTTCCTAATGGGAATTTATGAATTTCTTTCAGGTTTTCCGGCACTCCTCGCCCATAAAAACGCCGTTGATCATTTCCCAAATAGGTCGGAACTAATAACTCAGTTTCTGGATCTAAAATTGATAATAAAGTTTTAAATTGCTCTTGAATTTCTGCTTCAGTTGTGTTAAAATTGAACCAGCGTTCAAAAGCAGAAGGAACAAGGGAACCCAGGGAAAAATAAGCAGCCAGTTGATTAAACCGTCGTCGAGATACCATGATTTTAAAATTTTGATCTAATCAATAATCCTCGTAGAGACGTTGCATGCAACGTCTCTACGAGGATATTAAACCATGAATTGCTAGTCAAAAAATCCATACCCAGAACCGAATCAAAATGTTAAACTAAAACCGATTGAGTCTAAAAACATGATCAGGTATTCCTAATGGTTAATCGTCTTTCTGAGTCCAAAAGTCTGTATCTTCGCAAACACGCAGAAAATCCCATTGATTGGTGGCCATGGTGTGAGGAGGCTTTAAAAACAGCACGTCTGGCAAATAAACCGATATTTCTTTCTATTGGTTATTCCAGTTGTCATTGGTGTACTGTCATGGAAGGAGAAGCGTTTTCTGACCCTGGAATTGCCCAATATATGAATCAAAATTTCCTCCCCATTAAAGTTGATCGAGAAGAACGGCCAGAAATTGATAGTATTTATATGCAAGCCTTACAAATGATGACTGGTCAAGGGGGATGGCCGTTAAATATATTCTTAACTCCCGATGAAAAAATCCCCTTTTATGGCGGAACTTATTTTCCCTTAGAACCCCGTTATGGAAGACCAGGATTTTTAGAAGTTTTACAATCAATTCGTCGATTTTATGACTTAGAAAAAACTAAATTGCAAGGGTTTAAAGAGGAAATTCTGACGCATTTGCAGCAGTCTACGGTATTACCAATTTCCGAATTAACCGAAGATTTATTACAAATAGGATTAGAAGCCAATACCGGGGTTATTAGTCGGAATGAATATGGGGGGCCAAGGTTTCCTATGATTCCCTATTCTGAGATGGCATTGCGGCGAATTCGGTTTAATATTGAGTCTGAATATGATGCGAAACAAGCCTGTACTCAACGGGGTTTAGACTTAGCTTTAGGGGGAATTTATGATCACGTTGCGGGAGGATTTCATCGGTATACTGTTGACCCGACTTGGACAGTTCCCCACTTTGAAAAAATGCTCTATGATAACGGGCAAATTGTTGAATATTTAGCAGATTTATGGAGTGCTGGTATTCAAAAACCTGCCTTTAAACGTTCAATTCAGGGAACTGTTGAATGGTTGAAACGGGAAATGACTGCCCCGGAAGGTTATTTTTATGCTTCCCAAGATGCCGATAATTTTACTACTTCCCAGGAGTCAGAACCCGAAGAAGGAGCCTTTTATGTCTGGAATAATAGTGAACTGGAAACAATCTTAAATCCCGAAGAATATGCAGCCCTGCAAGAACAATTTACTATTACAAAATCTGGTAATTTTGAAGGTAAAAATGTCCTCCAACGGGATAATGCAGATGAGTTAAGTAATATCATTGAATCTGGTTTAGAAAAACTGTTTAAAATTCGGTATGGGGAAATGCCAGAAACGTTGAAAATATTTCCTCCCGCCCGCAATAATCAAGAGGCAAAAACTCACGAATGGTTAGGAAGAATTCCTCCGGTTACGGATATTAAAATGATTGTGGCTTGGAATAGTTTAATGATTTCGGGTTTAGCCAAAGCTGCGAAGGTTTTAGGGGAAGTTGAGTATTTAGAATTAGCCACAAAAGCGGCTCAATTTATTCTGAATAATCAATGGGTAGAAGCACGTTTACATCGAGTTAATTATGAAGGACAACCGGATGTTGTAGGTCAATCTGAAGATTACGCATTATTAGTTAAAGCGTTAATTGATTTGCATCAAGCCAGTTTAACAGTAACTACAGCTTTAGTACAGCCAGATTATTGGTTAGAACAGGCGAAAAAAGTTCAAGAAGAATTTAATAATTTACTCTGGAGTGTGGAATTAGGAGGATATTTTAATACCGCCAAAGACACCGGAGAAGATTTATTAATTCGAGAACGGAGTTATATTGATAATGCAACTCCGGCGGCGAATGGGGTAGCTCTTGCTAATTTAGTGCGGCTGTTTTTATTAACAGAAAATCTGGAATTTTTAGATCTAGCTGAACAGGGTTTAACTGCCTTTAGTTCGGTGATGCAAAAATCTCCCCAAGCTTGTCCGAGTTTATTTACTGCGTTAGACTGGTATCGAAATAATACCCTAGTTAGAACTTCTCCCAAACAAATTTTAGGGTTAAGTGTGCAGTATTTGCCCTCGACTATTTTTCAAGTCGATAACACTATTCCCAATGATATTATTGGCTTAGTTTGTCAGGGATTAAAATGTAACAAACCTGCAAAAAACCCCGAAGAAATGTTACAACAATTGCAAGCCAGTCAAACTCGTTCTTAACTTAAATTGTTGGCTGTGGGGGTTAATATCCTTGCAGCCAATTAATAATATTTTAGATGAGGGGTGGGGATCTTGAGTTTGGATATCCATATACTATAATGAGAGAATTAGGCAAACCAGAAATTAACAATTATGATCAATATCAGGATTCACAACTTTGATGATCACCTAAAAAAACTCCTACAAAAGCGGGAGGACTAATTTTCAAGATTTATAAGGATAATGTGGGAGATTGAAAACCCTGTCCCTTTAGATGCCAGATAAAAATTTACTCAAGTAGTTAAAACTACCTTGGTTTTTATGTTAAAATCAATCCTAGTAGGAAAGGGTATTCAACCTACTTTATCAAAACCCAGTAAAGGTTCTTGTCCCGATATCAATAAAAATCATGTTGAAAAGAATTTATGTCAATAATTTTAGATGCCTGGTTAATTTTGAATTGACAGTAGATAGCTTAAATCTCTNNTACCGTTTTCGAGGTTTTAAGAAAACTACAGACATTTATTTTAGGCGAGCAAGCTTTACAGCGAGACTATAGGGTATTAGATTTGTTTGAAAACACTGATTTAACTAGATGGCAAAAATCCGACATTCAAAAATTTGAGTTAGATATTCAAGGAAATGGCGGCACTTATAAATATACCCTAGAGATCCAACATCGAGGAGAGTATAAACCGCCTACAATGCGTCTGGAAAGCTTAACTTTTGACGGACAACCTCTGTTTGATTTCTGGGTCGATACGGTTAGAGGTGAGCCTGTAGGTAAAGCTAGGATATATAATGACGATCCCATTCGTGAAGGTGCTTTCTTACCATACTTTGATGGCTCTCGTTCTGGCATTGGTTTTATTTACGAGAGACCTGAAAATCAAAAGCTTACATGGTTCAAAAAACGAATTGCTAACTTTTTTATTGTACAGATAAACCCTTTTGCAATGGAACCAGAAAGCCGTCAGGAGGCAAGTTCACCTAACTGGGATATGTCAAATTATGCAGCTTGGTACAGCTATTTATCTCAAGAATCTCAAGGTAAAATACTTAAACTAACGCTGGAATTACAAAATATTATCAAGGGATTTGATTCATTTCAAAATCCTAAATCCGGTGATGTTAGGATTTTGTCAGCCTCTTTTACCCGTCCCAGCAAGGCT
>DMPJ01000335.1 GCA_003456035.1 Planktothrix sp. UBA8402 | reverse complement strand
GTTGCTTCTGCACATCCCACAATTTAATTGTCCTGTCGTTACTCCCACTGGCTAACGTCCGACCGTCGGGACTGAACGCTACAGAAGTGACAAGACCGGGAACATCAAAGAGTAACCTAAGCCAGCAACTAAGTGAATGTCCGGTGAGAGTGGCAATACAGATAGGGTTTTGCGAGGATACTTGGGGTGAGGGTGTCGGTGGTGGTGTTGACGGTGCTGGCGTTGATGACTGTGGCGCTGGTTGTGGTGGTCGTATTATCTGTAAATTCTGTAACACCTGAGCAGCAGAAGAATAACGATCTTCAATATCTTTTTTTAGTAGCTGATCAATAACTTTCTTTAATTGTGGACTAAGATTTTGCTTGACATATTTTTGCCAATTTGTCGTCCAACTGTAACCGTCATCTAGCCATAATTCCAGAGGTGAAATTTTAGTTAATAGATAAAAACAAGTCACCCCTAAACTATATAAATCACTGGCGGCGTAGGCTTCCCCCCCTTGCATTTGTTCCCGACTTGCATATCCATGAGAACCAACACGGGTTCCGATTTGTGTATATACCACCGTTCCTGATAAATCTTTCGCTACCCCAAAATCAATTAACACATATTCCCCATTCCGACGACGCATAATATTATCGGGTTTGAGGTCACGGTGAATCACTTTTTGCTGGTGAATAAATTTGAGAACAGGTAATAAACTGATTAATAATTCCTTAACTTGCGGTTCTGTCCAAACCCCTTGTTTTTGTAAAATCTTATCTAAAGTTTCCCCTTCAATATATTGCTGAATTAAATAGAGTTGATTATTTTCTGAAAAATAAGCCCATAATGCCGGAATTTGAGGATGGTGTCCTAGTTGTTGCAGTTGTTTCGCTTCTCGTTCAAATAATTCTAAGGCTTTTTGTAGTCCGGCTGTCCCTTGGATCATGGGAACAAACTGTTTAACCACACATTTCTCATTCAGTCTATCCTTATCTTCCGCTAAATAAGTCCGACCAAACCCCCCCTGACCCAAAAGTTGAATCACCCGAAACCGTCCCCGCAGCAAGTCGGGTATGGGGACACCGCAGCTTTGACAATAAACCGTATTATCGGGGTTGTTTGGGTTCGGACATTGGGGGTTGATGCAGCATTTCATTATCTTTGAGGGATAAAATTGTACTGGGATTTTCTTTAATTTTATACAAGCCCTACAATTAATTTTAGCGGATTTATACAATAATGACAAAAAAATTAGCCAAAAAATAGCTATTTCTGTCATTCTGAGCACAGCGAAGAATCTCTACTATCTCTCAAAATTCCACAGAGATACTCCATAATCTTAGCATTAAAAAAGTAATTGGGATAATTTTTGTTTGCAAAATTTGTTTTTCTTCTGGAGTTAAATTATTAATAATTTTAGCAAGAGAATCAACTAATTGTAAGTTCATAAAACACTCCTTTAGATTTTGGACTGAGTTTAACTAGCAAGAAAAATAACTTTTATTTCTGTTACTTGATGTAAGGGTTTAGTTGTCTTTTCTGTAGTAATAAATTCATCAGCATTGACTGAAATAGCAGCAGCAACTTGTAAAGCATCTAAAGCATTTAATCCATATTTTGTGGCCGCATAAACGCTATCATCCAATACCGATTGAAAAGTAGTAATACTATAATGGGGATACAACGNNTGTGGCTAATTCTTCTGCTAAATTGACAATGGTATCTAAATCACTGGCCCAAATAGCACAACTAGCAAAAAAAGTTTCATAGAAATTAACTTCGTCTTGCTGTTTATGATATTTGGCTTTAGTTAAAATTTCTAATCTGACAAAAGAGCTAGAACAAAATTGTCGCTGTTTACTATCTAAAATTGAGGTAGCTTTTAAGGATACTATATCAGTCCCCCTAGCAGCAGCAATTAAAACTCCAGAATCTAAATAAGTTAGAATAATTGTCATCTATTTTTCCCTCTAATTTCATCTAATTCGGCTTCTATATCATCCAAATCTAATAATTTATTATTAGGATCTTTAATTATTTTTTCTCTGATTTCCCAAAGTTTTTTACCTAATTCGGTCTGAGGTTGGTAAACAATTCCAGTGGTTTTAGATAATTTTTCTTCTGGCTTTTCTTGGTCAATAGCATCTATAAAAGCTAAAACCCTTTCTTGATCTTCTAATTTTAATTTTTGCCATTTATTGAGTAGTAATTGTTCATTCATTTTGTTTTNNTCCATTAAATTATATTTAAAAAAATTCCGAAATAGGCTACAGATGGACAAGCAGGATGACTGTTATACAATTATGTTATATTAGTTAAGTTGGAGTCAATTAGCTGTTGAAATTCCTCTAAAGAATTAACGCTAATACTGGGCAAAAGTAAATTTTCTAGTAAAGATATATCATCAATTTGATTGATGGTTTTGACCATAAGTTCGGGAATATTATCAAATCTGTTTTGTAGAATTTTGATAATGTTTTGTTGGCAATTTTCTTTAGCCCCTCTTGCTAAAGCACGTCTTTCGATATTAGTTAATAAAGGCATAGTCCTTTCCTCCTGATACTGCGTTAATTTTTCCTCCCAGGAGAAACAGGCAGGATGCCTGTCCCACTGTTGAATTAATTTCTATTAGTTAAGTTAGAGTCAATTAGCTGTTGAAACTCCTCTAAAGAATTAACACTTATTGTTTGTAAATGTAGTTGCTTTAACACTGTCATATCATCAATTTGCTTGAGGGTCTGAATTAATCTTTCTGGTAAAGTCCCAAAGCGAATTTCGAGTAAATCAAAAATGCTTTGTTGAGAAGTTTCTTTTGCTCCGATTTCTTTACCTCTTGCTAAAGCGCGTCTTTCGATATTAGTTAATAAAGGCATAGTCCTTTCCTCCTGATATTGCGTTAATTTTTCCTCAAAACTGAATTGTAATTCTTCGGGTAAAGCCATCATTAAATCAATGACTTTATATAAATCAGCAATTTCTTGGCGGTTATAACCTTTTTCATAAAGTAATCGGGTTAAATTCCATTTCCATTGCTCTCTTTCGGTTAAATTGCTAGTGGTAGCTTTGGTTTTTAAGTGTGCCATTACTACTATAGCAAAAAGATTGTGACTTTGGGTTAAGTCCTCCCATTGATAATCTAAGAGTTTGACAATGCTAAATTTAATTTTAACCTGACTTTCCCCTAAACCATATTGATAGGAATTCGGTCGCCAAGATTTGCTTTCATCTCCCAGGATGGCTAAACTGATTACAGGTTTATTATACAAGTCAAAAGCTCGATAGTTATAGATAAACATTCTTTGGGAAAATCCTTGATCATATTGACTTTGTACCTCAACATGAATCAAAATCCAAATTTCTTGATTATCTAATAGCCAAACTTGAAATAATTTATCAGCATAACGTTTTTCGGTTTCAGCAGCGGCGGTGATTTGCTCTAATTCCTTATCCAGAGAAATCGGGGGTTTAGTCCAGTCAATTTGTTGATGAATTTCGGGATAAAAAAACGTTAGGAATGACTCAAAATAATCTCCTATTGCTTCTTTCCAGGTTTCATCATAATTAGCAGTGATTTCAGTCATAATTACTGATTTACTCTAGTTTATTTTATTAAAAAGTTGAAACCTTACCTTTAACCACTCGCATGAATTCCCCTTTCTTTTAATTTCTGCATGAAAAATTCTTCTAAGGTTAATCGAGATAAATTTAAACTGAATAGTTGACCATTCATTTCTCTTAATACTACAAAAAACGCTTCTGGATCACCTTTTAAATGTCCCTCCCAATAATCTTGATCAATTTCTAAATCCGATATCCAATTTTGCAGAATATTCACATCTCCCCCTTTTCCCTTAACGGCGTAGGTTTGAGTTGTTCCTAATAAATCATCCAAAGAACCCATGCTAATTAATTCACCTTCTGCTAAAATAGCAATACGATCGCAAATTTTTTCCACATCCGATAAAACATGACTATTGAAAAAAACTGTTTTATTTTGTGCTTTTAAAGACAAAATAATTTCCCGAATTTGATACCGTCCCATCGGATCAAGTCCTGACATCGGTTCATCTAAGAATACCACTTCTGGATCATTAATTAAAGCTTGCGCCATTCCCACCCGTTGTAACATTCCCTTAGAATATTGACGCATTTGTTTTTTTATGGCGGCGGTTTTTGCTAATCCGACTAAATCTAATAATTGGGGAATGCGTTGACGTTGAATTAATTTCGGAATTTGAAATAGTCCGGCGGCAAATTCTAAAAATTCCCATCCCGTGAGATGATCATAAAAATAGGGATTTTCTGGTAAATATCCTACCCGTTGTTTAACATGGCGATCGCCAATGGGTTTACCTAATAATATACCCGATCCCGATGTCGGACGGACAATTCCTAATAAGGTTTTTAATAATGTGGTTTTTCCCGCCCCATTTTGTCCTAATAAACCAAAGGTTTCCCCCGTATGAATCGTTAAAGTACAGTTTTTTAAGGATTCAATTTTTTGATTCATCCAAAAACCCGTGCGATAAAATTTTCCCAAGTTTTGCGTTTCTACAACGGGGCNNAATTTCCCCAAATTCTGCGTTTCCACAACGGGATTTAACGAAGGAATTGAAGCTGAATCTTTGACCTCGATAGCCGAATTCATAAGCGTTACGGATTAATTAAAATATTTAAGCGGTTATACTCTATTTTAATACAACAATTCATGGCAATATTCAACTGATTCAGATGTAAGCTGTTAAGCATATAAATTGGGTATTTATAAATCTTGTAGTGCGAGCGTCCTCGCTCGCTAGGGCGTGAAGTAGCTTAAAGCATCACTTAAGTCCATTCTACCCGATGGTCTAATCCGGTGAAATTAAGTTAACTTTTTCTAATCAATTATGCAAAATAGTTTTATTTTTTAAAAGATTGTCAGGGAATCCTGATATTTTATTGAAAATTGCTGTCAAATAGTTGACGAAATCATCGGGGTTCTGGTACTATAAAAAAGTACCCTTCCAAGGGGTTACTCTGCCTATAAGCAAAAACAGCCTCTAAAACCCTGATTACGTCGTCAAATATCTTGATTTCCTGACAGAATTTGTTCCTGCCGACGCACGAGTTTTTAGAGAAAAGCACCAAGCCCCAAAAGGGTATCTTGACAAAATCAACAATTTGTGCTACAGAAACCCGGTTTGCTGAGAAGGCGATCGCCATCCCATTCCCTTGCTTGCTGAATTCTTTGTGTCTTTGCGTCTTTGTGGTTTAATTAACATCAAATTTCCTCAAAGTATCTTGACGGAGGCAACGTTTACAGTTCCGTGATCTTGAACCGCTTCTTCAACAGTAATCCATCTCCCAACCCAAGCGAGAATCCCCGTTTCACCGGTTGGTCATTACAGGATCGTGATCCCGACTATATCCGATCGCTGATGCCGTTTTTGGGTTGGTTTTATGACCATTATTTTCAAGTCCAAACCTCCGGCTGGGAGAATCTCCCGCCCCAAAATAAGATGTTGTTGGTGGGTTCCCATAACGGGGGTTTAGCCGCACCAGATATGTTTATGGGCTTGTACGCTTGGTGTCGTCAGTTCGGAACCGAAAGATTACTCTATGGACTCATGCACCCGAAAGTGTGGCAGGTAGCCCCAGAAGTAGCAGCGTCAGCCGTGCGTTCCGGGGCCGTTATCGCCCATCCACGCATGGGAATGGCAGCTTTGCGACAGGATGCGACGGTTTTGGTTTATCCGGGCGGGGGTGAGGATGTGTTTCGTCCCCATCGGTTACGCAACCAAATTCATTTCGCCGGTCGCAAAGGGTTTATTAAGTTAGCCCTGCGGGAGAAAGCCCCAATTGTTCCGGTGATTTCAGCCGGAGCCCACGATACTTTAATTGTGCTGGCCGATATTTACGACTGGGTAAAACAACTGCACAACTTAGGAATGCCCTGGTTATTGGATCTTGACCCGGAGGTATTTCCAATTTATTTGGGATTACCTTGGGGGATAGGAATTGGCCCTTTACCGAATTTTCCGCTTCCGGCAAAAATCAAGATTCACATTTGTCCGGCGATTGAATTTGAACGGTATGGACGGGACGCAGCTAATGACCGGGAGTATGTTGATGTTTGTTATCAACAAGTGAAAACAGCCATGCAACGGGAACTTGACGATTTAGTTATGTAGGTGGAGTCATTCCAACGGGGAGAGGGGGGATGGGTAAAACTCCCGTCCCACACAAACCCATGCCCCCCAAAAATAACGCGCTTGTAAAGGATAGGTTTGTGATTCCCATTGTTTCAATAGTTCAGGGAAGTGTTCAAATCCTACCTGAATTTCTGGGATAATTTGTTGAC
>DMPJ01000379.1:4268-12607 GCA_003456035.1 Planktothrix sp. UBA8402 | reverse complement strand
ACTGCCCACACCCACCAAACCCACAAATTCTCGACGCTTCATAAAAATACCTCTTTTATCAGTCAATTGGCTTAAATTACCGACTCATAAGATTGACCAGAGGTGACACTGGGACAACTGGCTGTATCCCCCTCATTAACTACGGTTTCACCAGAAACTTTACAGACATAGAAAGGGGTGGCCTCGCGCCAAGCGGTTAAATTATCAGACGCTTCCTTGTAGAGTTTAGCGTGTTGAGTTTCGGCAGCCAGCGCATAGTTGAGGCTTTTCAAAGCAGCTTCATTATTTTCAGTTTTGGCTTGAGTAATAAAATCAGGATACATGGTATCCCGTTCATAGGATTCACCCTTAATTGCTTGCTCTAGGTTTTCAGCAGTCGATTTCGCTTCCGGGGTTGTAATCGTATTTTTGGGAGTTGCTCCCATGGCTTGAATGACTTGAGCATGGTTATCTCGGTGGATTTGTTCGGCTTTAGCAGCTGCCCGGAACAGACTGGCAACTTCTTTATATCCCTCTTGATCGGCTTTATCAGCGAAGCTAAGATACATGACATGGGCGTTGGATTCCCCATTGTAAGCAGCTTGCAGGTTTTTCAGTGTGGGGGATTCTGCTTGAGCAACTGGTTGGGCTGGTGGCTGTGTAGGAGGTGTCTCCACCTTAGCAACAGGAGGTTGAGATGGGCTACAACCGAATATAGATGCTGTTCCCAGAACCGCAAGACAGGCTAAAACGGCTGTTTTTTTTGACAGACTGTGGGATTTAAAAACGCGAATCATAAAATAATCTCCTGAAGAAAATTCAGAGGAAAGATATTAATAATCTGAACTAATTTGAACAGTAGAACCAGAAGGGGGAAGAAATTGGGGTAGATGGAAAAAAAATTCACACAATTGGTAAACGAACTTGAAAACAACTACCAACCCCCAATTGACTACTGACCGTAATCTCTCCACGATGCTGTTGGGCAATGGTTTGAGCGATCGCCAGTCCCAAGCCAGTCCCCCCAACCCGTCGAGATCGGGCCCGATCTGCTCGCCAGAATCGATCAAAGACAAATTTCAAGTCTTCCGGGGCAATGCCAATACCCGTATCAGTAATTGCGATCGCCACTGCATGATCTATTTTCTTCATAGAAAGTATTACTTTTCCTCCCTCGCAGGTGTAGTGTAGGGAATTCTCCAGCAAATTTGTGAATAAGCGATTGATTTGCTCAGAAATTCCCCGAACTTCTACATTGGGCAGTAACTCAAACTCAAGGTCAATGTTTTTGGCTTGAGCTTGATCCTCTAATGACGAGCTTAAATCCCGTAGGAGCAGATCCAGTCGGATCACCGTCCACTCCTGGGTTTGGGTAATCACATCCGCATCCATCCGGGCTAACAACATCAAATCATCAACTAGCCGGGTCATTTGTTTAGTGGCATTGGCAATTCCCACCACCTTCTTCATTTCTAGGGGATGAATTCGTTCTGGATAATATTGCATCACCTCCGCCGAGGTCTTAATCGCTGCTAAAGGACTGCGGAGTTCATGGGAGGCGTCGGCGGTAAACTGTTTTAATTGTTGTAAACTACGTTCAATCGGTTTCAGGGATTGGCGGGTTAGCCAGATACCACCTAAACCCGTGACTGCCAAAATGACGCTACCCCCAAACAACAATCCCCATCGGAAGCGGACGAGCAAATCCTCCACCTCGGTAATATCTTCGCTGGTGCGAATATATCCTTCTAATTGAGGTTTTCCCTGTGGGTAACTGTAGACAGACAAAGTGACCAGGCGAATGTTACCCGGTTCTAAGGTTTGCCAGCCGGGAACAGGCGGCAGATCCCAGAGCAGTGTCCCGGCATTGCCCACCAACTGCCCCTGAGCATTAAACCATTCCACACCCTGATTCGGTTCTCGCAATTTTCGCCAAGGAATATCTAAGTCTTGATCGTAATCTAATCGCCGGGGGACATCGGGATCAAGGGTGTGATTGGGATTGCCGTTTTCCTGTGCTTGCAGATATTGAACTTTAATGCTTAATAAACTGTGGGATGCGGCTTGTGCTAGTACCTCCAAACGATGCTCGAACTGAGCATAAAGACTATGATAGGTAAACTCATAAACGGCGATAATTGATCCCCCTAGAATTGCCAACATCACCGCTAAGTAATATAAAAGCAACTGCCAACGTAAGCGATGGGGTTGAGCATATTTAGTTTTGTTTAAGTCGATACCCCAAGCCATAAACACCTTCTATCAAATTCGCTGGCGCACCTGCGGCCCTTAATTTTCTTCGCAATGCTTTGAGATGAACTTTCACCGTTTCTTCCATGGGTGGCTCGTCCAGTGACCACAAATGGTCAATGATTGTGGCCCGACTGAGCACTTGTCCTTTATGTCTCAGGAGTAAGTCTAATAAACCGTATTCTTTGGGAGTCAGGTTGAGTGGTTGTCCCTGATAGGTGACTTGACAATTGCTGGGATTCAGCGATAATCCATTTGTTTCTAGTAGGGGTGTTTGGGTGGTGCTACCCCGACGCATTAGGGCTCGGATTCGCGCGAGTAATTCCGGCAGGTCAAAGGGTTTAACTACATAATCATCGGCTCCTACATCCAGACCCATAACCCGATCACTGCTGCCATCCCTTGCCGTCAGCATCAGAACAGGAGTCTTATGGCCATTTCTTCGCAATCTCTGGCACAAACTAATCCCATCTAGTTTGGGGAGCATAATATCTAATACAATTAAATCATAAGCAGAGGATTCAATCAACTGCCACGCCAGTTCACCATCCCCAACAGCATCGACAATATAATGCTGTTTGTCGGTCAGAACTTGCTCTAATGCTTCAGCAATTTGCTCATCGTCTTCTACTAATAAGATTTTCATCGTTAACGTTAGCAGTATCCGTCTATGGCTTCTTTATTTCTATATTTTCCTCTTGATTAAACCATAATAACCGAATTCCTAATACCGCAAAACCGATGGCTGCGGCTATTTTAACTAGGTGAGTGGGTAGAACTTCTGCCACTCCTTGTCCCACGATCACACCCAGGAAACTAGCTAATAATAGGGCGGCGGCTGTACCAAAAAAGATCGACCGGGGGGATTTGCTAGTCCCACTAAGAGCGATCGCAGCCACTTGACTTTTATCCCCTAATTCTGATAGAAAAACCGTGATAAAAGTCAATCCTAATAGTTGAAAATCCATAGATTTAATTATAACTTATTTAGTGTAAAACTTCCCAAAATAATAGCACCGAAATCAATAATAAACTGCTACCAGCAGCCAGTTCCAAGGTTCGGGGGGAAATTCGAGAAGCTAACCATTGTCCGACTAAAACCCCTAGGAAACTGGTTAAAACTAATGCGCTTCCCGCCCCGGCAAAAACGATCCAAGGATTATGGGATTCTGCTGTCATTAATAAAGTGGTAAGTTGGGTTTTATCTCCAATTTCAGCTAAAAAAATAGTAATGAATGTGGAGACAAAAATCTTCCCAGTATTGGGTTTTACCGAATCTTGCTGTTGATTAGCGCTATTCGATAGGCTACTAGCGGGGTCTTCAAACACTGATTTCACTGATTTCACGGATTACGTTTTTTGCCTTCGTTTGACAATGATTAATACGGATTAATATGATGGCGCGGATTACGCTAAGAGCTTCGCACTAAATAAATCTTGAGCGAAGCAAGGAACGTAATCTGTGAAATCCGCTTAATCCTCTTGAATCTGTGTTCATCATTGGTTGACGGTTGGGGTAATATTAAAACTATATCATAATCTTTTCATATTTTACCCCATCCGCAATAGAAAACTGGGAAAGTCCCTAGAATTCATACCCGACCGTTTGATTAAAACGCTCCATTTCCGGGGAATAATCCCCATAGACGCCTTCAATTTGTTGTTGACAACAATCAATCGCAAAATCGTTTAATTCTGACGCTTCAATTCCATATAATTCCTGAAAAACATCGGATTCTACCCGACAAAATCGGGGGCGATGATCATAAATCTTGCATTCTTTGGTTTCAGAATCAAAATTAATACACCATCCATCTTCCCCGACTAAACTTAAATATAATTGTAAGTCTTTCGGGGCTAAATATTGATCTAATTCAGGACGTTCACTGGGTTCGAGATAACAGCAAGCCCCACATTGTTTGATACAAAGCCAATTGGTCATAATTCTGGATTAGATTCGCGCTTATTTCTGATCAGGGTTAGCAGGTTCGGGAGTAACTAATGGGGGAGGAATTGTTTCCTCTGAAGTTGTTTCAATTTTAGAAATTGTAATCACTTCCTCAATATTTCCCGTTTCTAAATTATCAGTCTCGGAGGATATTTCTACAATCACAGATTCCTGAATTTCCTCAACTATAGGATTAACCTGTTCTGTGATTATTTCCACAACAACTTCAACCTGGGGATTGACAATTTGTTCAAAAGGTGAAGGCGTTGGTTGATCAACTTCTTCTATAATTTCGGGTTCAATAATAACATTTTCCGGCGTGGAAATCTCCTCAACAACCGTGATTTTTATATCCTCAAATTCCGCAAATTCCGAATCAGCAACAACCGTCTGAATCTCCTCTACAACCGTTGAAGCGGGGGGAACAGGAGTAGGTTCTGGAGATTTAGATTTATTGGAAGTTTTGGTTTTAGGTTTTTTATTAAATAAACCCGTTAGATTACCAATAAAACCCGATAAAGCTCCAACAAGCGCCGGGATAGATTTCTGGGTTGTAGAAGTCGTTTTTGCAGTCTTGACCTTGGGAGTAACTATCGGTTTTTCTGCTTCGACCTTGGGTGTTTCTGCGCGGGTGTCTGAAGTTGAGGGAGTCACCGACGGTGTTTCTTCAACTTCAGGAAGACTCTGTTCTTGGGTGATAGGGGGGAACGGAGGTTCTTCTAAAATTTCTGGGGATGGGGAAATAACTTCTGGTTCGGGTTGTTCCTGGGTTGCTACAGGGGTTTCAGACACCACTGATTTGCTCTGGGGGACGGGTTCGGGAGTAGTAACGATATCCTGTACAGGCTCAGGAAAAATCACCGGAGACCGAACACCAATCAAACCGTTGACTCGTTGTTTCAACTTCGCCGGAATTGGGGTTTGTTCCGTGACGGGGGTTGCGGTTCGTCGTAGGGTCAGAACCTCCCATCCCAACCAAACCAACAGGGACACACTCGCCACCTGACCTAACAGCACGGCTCCGGTAATCCGTCCCGCACAGGCCCACAGAATTAGTCCATAAAACAATCCTACTCCACTCCAGACGAAATCACTTTTGCGGTGAACTTCTGGAAAGAAGAAGGCGGCCATATAAAGGCCAAAACTTGCTAAACCCACTGTGATCGCTAGAATATATGCCAGCATTTTTCTCTCTCACTCTATCAAAAAACCTCTATTCCGTTATTTTAGCGTTAACGGTTGACGGTTAGCCGTTGAGGTGTTGACGATTGACTCTTGACGGTTTGTGATTCAGATCATAATTTAATGTGAATTCTATCACTTATAGACATTGTAGGGAATCATACTGAAAAGAAACGTCGTCTCATTAATATAGATATAGATACGATTCGAGGGTGCGGTCAGATTTTTTTTGAGGTGGGAGTTAATTATGTTAGAAAAATTATTGTTAGCGGCCTTTATAACGTTGTCTCTGCATTTGCAATTTGGTGTAAACTGGTTAAGCTCTAAACCAGTATCATCAACGGGAGTAGCATCTCAAATGCAGACGGGAAAAATTGTTCTGTCTCAAGAAATTATCAAATAGACTCGGTTAACCTAGACTGTTTTTGGGGAATGAACAATCCCTCTATCCCATAGATAGAGGTTCCCTAAAAATTGAGTTCTATTTTATGAAATTTTTCTCATCAATATCTGATTTCAAACTTACCCTAAATCGTCACAATCATCGGTTTGAGAATATAAAAACAAATCGTAGGGTGCGTAAGCCCCGCGCACGCACCATCCCCAATAATAATTATTTAACCAATTATTTCTTTAAAAAACGCGATCGCCTCTTTTAATGCTACAATAAAAACATCAATTTCTTGTTTAGTATTGTAGAAATATAAACTGGCTCTGGCGCTAGAATTTAAACCTAAATAACGATGTAAAGGTTGGGTACAATGATGTCCTGAACGAATAGCAACCCCGGCATCATCTAACATGGTTGATAAATCATTTGCATGAATACCATCAACGCTAAAAGAAGCTAAGGCGGCTCTCCCTTCTCCCTTGGTATTGGGTTGGGGGCCATAAAGTTTTAATTCGGGAATTTCTCGCAATCTTTCAAATAAATAGGCGGTTAATTCATGTTCATAATCTTCTATTTTATCCATACCAATTGAGCTTAAATAATCAATAGCCGCACCCAAAGCAATTGCTTCTCCAATAGCAGGAGTTCCGGCTTCAAATTTATGGGGTAATGCTCCCACTGTAAAATGATCTAAAAATACCTCAGCAATCATTTCTCCACCACCAAAAAATGGCGGCATGGCTTCTAATACCTCTAATTTGCCATATAAAAAGCCGATACCAGTAGGAGCGCACATTTTATGACCCGATGCGACTAACCAATCACAATCAATTTTCTGCACATCTAAGGCTGTATGGGGCGCACTTTGGCAAGCATCTATTAATACTTTCGCACCGTATTTATGAGTAATTTGAGTAATTTCTTCAATCGGATTAATACAACCCAACGTATTAGAAATATGAACAATAGAAACTAATTTGGTTTTGTCAGAAATTAAGGTTTTAAATTGTTCTAAATCGAATTCTTGAGTTGCTGTTAACTCGACAAATTTAATCACAGCCCCGGTTTTTTGGGCCACCATTTGCCAAGGAACTAAATTACTATGATGTTCCATGACACTGAGAATAATTTCATCTCCGGGTTTTAAAGTATTTAATCCCCAAGAATAGGCAACAATATTAATGGCTTCACTGGCATTGCGGGTATAGACAATTTCTTGATAGGATTTAGCATTAATAAATTGGGCAACTTTCACCCGTGCGGCTTCATAAGTATCCGTTGCTTTTGCACTTAAAGCATGAACCCCTCGATGCACATTAGAATTATAATTTTGATAATAGTCTTGCAGGGCATTTAATACCGCCAAGGGTTTTTGAGAAGTTGCCGCATTATCTAAATAAACTAAGGGATGACCGTTGATTTCTTGATGTAAAATGGGGAAATCTTGACGGACGGTTTCAGCTAGTGTTTTTTCTTGAGTTAACATCATTTTTAATATCCTTAAATCTAATTTGAGACTGACATAGAAACCGGGTTCTTTATCCTGAGAAACCCGGTTTCTGGGGTTAACTAAACTCTGTGCGACAGGAAACGCAACGGGATAAAACTTGGGTTAAGGTTTCTGATGGTAATTTACCTAGAATTTCAGCCGCAAAAGCATCAATTAAAAGGTGACGACTCATCTGTTCATCTAACCCTCGACTTCGCAAATAGAAGACTTCATCTGCTTCTAATTGACTGACGGTGGCGCCGTGAGAACATTTAACATTATCCGCCACAATTTCTAACTGAGGTTTAGTGTCTATTCTTCCTTTTGAAGATAGCAATAAATTTCGACTCAGTTGATTAGCATTGGTGAACTGTGCCGTTTGTGGTACAAATACTTTACCATTAAAAATGCCATGTGCCTTGTCGTCAATAATACATTTATGGACTTGATTAAATATACCATGTTGATGATTCAGCATCATGGAACTGTGGGTATCTGCTAACTGTTCACCGCCAATTAATGTTAATCCATTGAGAGTGGTTTCGGTTCCTTCCCCCCGTTGATAAACTTCTAAATTGTGGCGAGATAGTTTAGATCCTAAACTAATAGCATGGCAAGTATATCGGCTATTTCGAGCTTGAAAAACAGTGTTTTTGCCAATATGAAATGCTGTTCCTGCACCCCGTTGAACCCTTGTATGGTTGACTTGGGCGTTTTCTTCTAGGTAGATTTCGGTGACAGCATTGGTAAAATAGGATTGCACTTTTACTCGGTCAGAACATCCGATAATTTCGGCGATGGCATAATGTTCAATTAAGCTGATTGAACTTCCAGTTTCTGCTACAATTAAGGTTCGNNAAATGAATGGGGTCTTCAAGGATTCTATTCTTTTCAACCCAAAGGACTGCTACATCATTTAACCCGGTGGTATTCAGGGTTGAAAAAACATCTTGATTTCCTTGTTGCTGACTGAGATAGTCAGGAAGACGATCTCTAAATTTTTCAGGAAGTTCGGCTAAATTCCCAATAAAAACACCCTCTGGAATTTCTTTAATATCAGAAATATCGGGCGCATAAATTCCATTGACAAATACAATGAG
>DMPJ01000379.1:3207-4257 GCA_003456035.1 Planktothrix sp. UBA8402 | reverse complement strand
AAATTAGCGGCTTGAAAGCGATGTTCTAATAATGAGGATAAATCAGTAAACCTCCATTCTTCATCCTGTTTAGTCGGGATTTCTAATTCCTTTATCCAAGTTAACGCATGATCTCGAATCTCTTGGAGTTGAATCGGGATTTTAGACCCAAAGGAATAGGGAGAAGACTGTTTAGAAAGTCCGTTTTTAATTGCTTCTAACAGATGGTTTAAATAGGACACTTCCGGTTTTTTTGTGACTGTAATATTATTCATTAAACCCCCACCATAGATTTAGCAACAACATCATCATAACCCTGTTCTTCCAATTCTAAAGCCAGTTCTTTTGTGCCTGTTTTAATAATTCGTCCATCGGAGACAACATGAACATAATCCGGCACAATATAATCGAGTAACCGTTGATAATGGGTAATCAATAATAGGGCGTTATTTTCATTCGCTAATTGATTAACTCCACTGGCAACAATTCGCAACGCATCAATATCTAAACCGGAATCTGTTTCGTCTAAAATGGCTAATTTAGGTTGTAATAAAGCCATTTGTAAAATTTCATTGCGTTTTTTCTCCCCCCCAGAAAATCCTTCATTAACACTGCGTTCTAAAAATTCATCCCGCATTNNTTTCACAATATCTAGTTTTTCTCGGACTAATTCATCAAAATCAAAGGCGTCTAATTCTTCAAGTCCTTTGTGTTTTTGATGAGCATTATAAGCTACTCTCAAAAAGTCTAAATTACTCACCCCAGGAATTTCAATTGGATATTGAAACGCCAAGAAAATTCCCGCTAAGGCGCGTTCTTCGGGTGCTAATTCTAATAAATTTTGACCTAAAAAACTAATTTCTCCTCCGGTAACTTCATAGCTAGGATGTCCGCTTAAAACCTTAGAAAAGGTGCTTTTACCCGAACCATTTAAACCCATAATGGCATGGATTTCTCCGGCTTTTATTTCTAAATTAAAGCCCTTGAGGATTTGCTTATCTTCGATATTAGCCGTTAAATTTTTAACGGATAAAATCACTTCGCTGTTCTCTTTAATCATGGTTGTTGGTT
>DMPJ01000379.1:241-3191 GCA_003456035.1 Planktothrix sp. UBA8402 | reverse complement strand
TTGTTAGTTGTTAGTTGTTAGTTTTTGGTTTTTGGTTTTTGGTTTTTGGTTTTTGGTTTTTGGTTTTTAGCGAGCGGGGACGCTCGCACTACTCGACTAATAACTAATAAACTGTTAAGTATCTAAATTGATATTCAGAATTTGTAAACCTTATGCAGTGCGAGCGTCCTCGCACGAAGCGAATATAAAGTTTAAATGCGTAACAGCTTAACTGATAACTGATAACTGATTAACCGACAGTTCCTTCTAATTTCAAGCTCAATAATTTATCAGCTTCGACGGCAAATTCCATCGGCAATTTATTCAATACCTCACGAGCATAGCCGTTTACTATCATGGCCACAGCGTCTTCTGTTTTGATTCCGCGTTGGTTGCAATAAAATATCTGGTCTTCACCNNACATCTTTACAGAAACCGCTAATCATCATTGACACAGCATCTTCTGCGGAAATTCCCCGTTGGGAAAAATAGAAAAGTTGGTCTTCTCCAATTTTAGAAGTAGACGCTTCGTGTTCAACTTTAGCACTATTATTTTCCACTTGAATATAGGGGAAAGTATTNNATTTCTCGCGCCGGCGGCTTTCGACCCCATTTTGACTAAACCCCGATAACTATTGGAAGATTTCCCAGCAGAAATTCCTTTAGAAATAATCGTGCTCCGGGTATTTTTGCCAATATGGATCATTTTAGTTCCGGTGTCCGCTTGTTGTTTATTATTAGTCAGGGCAACGGAATAAAATTCACCCACAGAATTATCCCCAACTAATAGACAACTGGGATATTTCCAAGTAATAGCAGACCCGGTTTCTACCTGTGTCCAAGAAATCTTAGAATTGACTCCTTTACATAATCCCCGTTTGGTGACAAAGTTGTAAATTCCGCCCTTGCCTTGTTCATCTCCGGCGTACCAATTTTGCACCGTAGAATATTTGATTTCCGCGTTATCTAAAGTCACCAATTCCACTACAGCAGCGTGCAGTTGATTGGTGTCAAACATCGGGGCCGTACAGCCTTCTAAATAGGTGACAGAACTGCCTGCTTCTGCTACAATTAAAGTGCGTTCAAACTGTCCCGAATCTCCATTGTTAATCCGAAAATAGGTAGACAAATCCATCGGACATTGAACGTTTTTAGGAATATAAACAAATGACCCATCACTAAAAACGGCAGAATTCAAAGCCGCGAAGAAATTATCGGCAACGGGAACAACGCTACCCAAATATTTTTCAATCAGTTCAGGATGTTCCTTGACGGCTTCAGAAATTGAACAGAAAATTACCCCATCTTCGGCTAATTTTTCTTTAAAGGTTGTGGCAATAGAAACACTATCAAAAACCGCATCCACCGCCACATTAGAAAGACGTTTTTGTTCGCTTAAGGGGATGCCTAATTTCTCAAAGGTTTCTAATAAAGTCGGGTCAACTTCCTCTAAACTGGTTTTTTTCTTTTCAACTTTGGGCGCGGAATAGTAGATAATGGATTGATAGTCAATGGCCGGATAGTTGACATGGGGCCAAGTGGGTTCTGCCATTTTTAGCCATTGCTGATAGGCTCGTAAACGGAAGTTGAGCATGAATTCGGGCTCGTTTTTTTTAGCCGAAATCAGGCGGACAACATCCTCACTGAGTCCACGAGGTATGGTGTCTGACTCAATATCAGTGACAAAACCGTATTTGTACGGTTGGTTGACCAGGGTTTTAACGGAAGCACTCATAAGCTTAAATTTAGTTTTCGATAGTTCTCAACGGATGACAGACGGGTGGTACGCTGTAGACTTAAGCAACAGATTTGTTACTTAAGTCTATTTTAGGCTACATTAACAACAAGTGTATTGTCAAAGTCCAAATTCATTAATTTTTGTTAAGACGATGGCCACCACTCAGCAGCAGTCCACGAAACATGATATTCTGCAACTCCTCCTTAAACAAGCACAGGCGACAGCCCAGGAGTTAGCAGAAACCCTTGATATTAGTCCCCAAGCCATTCGTCGCCATCTCAAAGATTTGGAAATGGAGGGGTTAATTGCCTACAACTCGGTGCAGGTGGGGATGGGACGACCTCAGCACGTTTATGAACTCACAACTCAGGGGCGAGAACATTTTCCTAACCGTTATGATGAGTTTGCCCTGTCCTTTCTGGATACTTTAGCGCAAACCGTCGGACATGAACAGGTGAGTCAAATTTTACATAAACAATGGCAACGAAAAGCCATAGAATATCGGGAAAAAGTTGGCACGGGTTCGTTAAAAGAACGGGTGGAAAAATTAGTAGAATTAAGAAAAGCTGAAGGGTATATGGCGGAGTGGTATTTGGTGGAGTCAGAACAACCGGATACTGAGCATCAACGCTATATTTTAACTGAACATCATTGTGCTATTTCTAATGTGGCGGAATCTTTTCCTAGTGTTTGTGGCCATGAGTTAGAAATGTTTGAAGAAATCTTAGCAGATTGTACGGTAGAAAGAACCCATTGGATTGTGAATGGTGAACATCGTTGTGGATATTTAATTATTAACTAATCAATTAAAGCTATGGAATTTTTAACTCAGGACGAAGCAATTCAAGTGGATGCGGCGTTATTATCTTCTCAGGAGAAGTTTTCAACGCGGTTAGCGATTTATGCGTTACGGTGTTTGAAGGAAATTGCTAAAAACCAGGAAATCATCATTGAAAATATTAAACCAGAACAAGTTCAAGACTGGGTTAAAAATGATCACAATTTTAAAGAAAAGTTAGAATTAGATAGTAATTTTCATAATTTTTTTAGTCAATTAGTGATTTCTTCATTAAAGCCTTTAAAACAGGTATCTCAAGCCGAAAATATTCCTATTCAAGATTTAACAATTAAACAGTTAATTCATTGGTTTGAGCATGAATCTAAGCAGAAGTTAGAGCAAGATTGAAAACTATAGCAATCCTAAATAGGTTGTAATATTTTAATACTGATATG
>DMPJ01000379.1:0-179 GCA_003456035.1 Planktothrix sp. UBA8402 | reverse complement strand
GAATTTTAATATTGACAAATACACCAAATTTATCACTAATGGAAGTCTGGAAAAAATCTTAACAGAACATCAAGACTATTGGAAAAAAGAAGAATATGATTTAGTGATAGCTGATGAAGCGCACAGGTTTCGTAATCACAAAACAGATGCTTTTAAAAACTTACAATTAATTTGTAAAA
>DMPJ01000171.1 GCA_003456035.1 Planktothrix sp. UBA8402 | reverse complement strand
ATAAAAAGGCTTCTGTCCATTCAACAACAGCCCCATAAGTATCTCCGGTGGGCTCAGACAGACGGGCGTTAAACCAAGCCCCGATTAAAATAGCGATCGCACTTCCCCCCAAAGCCATACCAACGGCGACTAACCAACGTTGGGGATGGAGAATCATTAATATCCCACTTAAACCCATAAGTATTAACACACCGGGAATTAAATCCCTGGAAGAATAGGGGGTATCTTTATGAAAAGCCCCTTTTCCTGTAGCTTTCAAATAGGGATAACGGGCGATCGCCACCAACTGTCCCCACCGTCCCCAACCTGCTACGGCCATTAAAATCAATCCCCGGTCGGCTGTAACATCCCTTAAAGCCGCGACTTTCAACAAAACGATCGCGATCGCAGCCATCACCCCAAAAGCTCCGGTAACGCTATCTGCCATCACTTCCAGGCGTCGATTCGGGTCAGCCACAGCCAAACCATCGGCCGCATCCATCGCCCCATCTAAATGCAATCCTCCGGTAATCCCAATTCCGGTCACAATTACTAATACCGAGCGAGTGAATACCGGACAACCTAACAAAGATAGTCCCCCATCCATCAATCCTAAAATACCGCCAATCAATATCCCAATCACCGGAGCTAAACGGGCTATCCCGCGAAACTCCAACGTCCAAGATAGGGGGATAGGGAAACAGGTATAAAAAGCGATCGCTGCTGCTAAAGCTGCTCCCTGTCGCTGGAAAAATTTAGATATTGATCGAGAGTAATCATCTGACATGGTAAAAAATTAAATTTGCATAGATGTATAAATATTTTCTAGGTTATGCCAGAATTGAAATAACAACTCAGGTTTTGTCTAAAAGTCAAAACACTTCGATGGGAGTTTGCCAACTCCGGGGTTGTTAAATCACAGATTCCAAAACGAATCCATCCTTAAATTTCATTTAACAGAATCATTGTCATTCTGTCATTCAAAGATTACATCTGAGGCTTTTGCTCCATGAGTTACGATCAACTAAACTACAGGGTGTCTGCTCCTTGCATTATTGATACGGGGATCATTGTTAACAAGCGGGATATGCAAAAACTGCTTGTTGATTTAGGTCGTGTCCGTTATGTTAATATTCAGGACGGACAAGTATGCAGCGAAGCAGAAGGATACATCCTAGAAGTTTTTGCTAATCCACAACAGGCGACTTTAGTTGCCAATCATTCTTTGTATTTGAATGTTTATAGTTTCGATTACTTAGAACTCAAGCAATCTCCTGAGCAAGAAACTTATTTTGATTTAGTTCAAGAAGGCGGGAGATTATTACGATTAATTCCTTTAACCAATCCCTTACAAGAACAATTTAATCGTAATTTTAATGCTGCGGCTCTTGATGCGGTCATGGATCAAGTTTTGTCATCAAATTGGGATAATCAAATTGATGATGAAGACTGCCCATTCTAAGTAATTAAGCCGTTTTTCTATTGTTTTATGTCACATCCTTTTTCCTTTGAAGTTCAGGCGTGCTGTAGTCAAACTAAAGCCCGTGTGGGCTTATTTCATACTCCCCATGGTTGGGTAGAAACCCCGCGATTTATGCCTGTGGGAACCCTCGCCAATGTCAAAACCTTAACTCCAGCACACCTGAAAGATGCGGGTGCCCAGATGGTTTTATCTAATACCTATCACCTGCATTTACAACCCGGAGAAAAGATTGTCGCCGGGGCGGGGGGACTGCATAGATTTATGGGTTGGGATGGCCCAATGTTGACGGACTCCGGGGGTTTTCAAGTATTTAGTTTAAGTAAAATTAACACCATTACCGAAGAAGGAGTTACCTTTCGTTCTCCCCATGATGGACGACTAATTCACTTTACCCCCGAACTTTCGATCCAAGTTCAAAATGAATTAGGGGCGGATGTGATTATGGCTTTTGATGAATGTCCCCCCTATCCGGCGACTCGGGAGGCGGTAGTCAAGGCCACCGAACGGACGAAACGCTGGTTAGAAAGGTGTATTAAGGCCCATAAACGCACTGACCAAGCCTTATTTGGGATTGTCCAAGGGGGAGTTTATGCGGATTTACGACAACAGGCGGCTCAAGATTTAGCTGAATTTGATTTACCCGGATATGCTATTGGCGGGGTGAGTGTGGGGGAACCGTCAGCATTAATTGAGAAGATTGTTCAGGTGACAACCCCAATTTTACCGTTTAATAAACCCCGTTATTTAATGGGAATCGGAACCTATCGGGAAATGGCTCAAGCTATTGCTGCGGGGGTGGATTTATTTGATTGTGTAATTCCAACTCGTTTAGGACGTCATGGGGCGGCGTTAGTTCAAGGAGAACGATGGAATTTAAAAAATGCTCAATTTCGCGAGGATTATCGCCCCTTAGATGCAACTTGTCCCTGTTATACCTGTCAAAATTTTAGTCGAGCTTATCTGAGTCATTTGGTACGAGCGAAAGAAGTTTTGAGTTATACATTAATTGCGATTCATAATGTTACCGAATTAATTCGTTTTACCCAAAGAATTCGAGAGTCGATTTTAAATCATCGGTTTGCGGATGAGTTTCAATTTTGGTTAACTTCAACCGATGCGGTCGCCACTTTAGAGGATTACGAAATCGATTCCCCGTAGTAAGCCCTTCAGGGCTTCTTCAGTGGTTTTTGACATTTTTAATAGAACCACTGCTATCTTTACAAGGTAAAGTCTAATTTAACCACAAAGANNTGACACAAAGAAGTTGTAAACAAGCTGGCTGCTGAAACGATTGTCAGAGTTTTTCCATACTTCTGTCATCATTGTAACAGTGATGCTTGCACTTGTGTTCAAGATTAAAATAAACTCGAACAAAGCATATTGATTTTTTAATTTTTTCCCGTTTTTTGCATCTTAACGACCTACCCGNNGAACTATGGCAAGCCCTACTGTAAATAGAGAAACAAATCAATCTCAATCTCCTTCATCCTGGCATGATGTCTCCTCGAAGCCATTGCCCTTTTGGGTGCGTCGATGGGGGGCTTTTGTGGCGGAAATATCCCTAGTGGCGGTGAGTGGATTAATTCCTTTTACCCTTGGTGTCGTCTCCAACCGCAGTCCCCAACCTGTACCTCTAAATCCAGTGGTGCGGGTAACATCGGAAACTGTTGCCGCCACTTTCGGGATTCCTGTACGCGATCGCAGTCCGAAAGTCGCGCCATTAACTAATCTATTCTGGTCGGGGGCGTTACTTTTACCCTTGGTGGTGGGGGGATGGCAATTCTATCTATTGGCAAAACGGGGTCAAACCTTGCCTAAACTCTGGTTTGGAGTCCAGGTGTTGAGTCCGAATGGTTCCAACCCGGGATGGGGACGGGCTTTTCGTCGGGAATTTATTGGCCGTTGGGGTATCCCCTTGGGCATTGCTTATGGCCTTTGGCAAGTGACGGGAGCCTATCCTAATCTACTGATTTTAGGGGTTTTATCCGGCGCCACTTTACTCGGAGATGCTCTGATTGCTAAACGATTTCCAGGTCGAACAGGACATGATTTATTAGCAGGAACTTCGGTACAGGACGTTCCTAGGATCTTGGTGTTTAACCCCTTTACGAATTACGATTGGGTGAATGAAGATCATGCGGTTCATAGCCTAGTTATTAGTACAGAAACACTAAAACCGGAGTTTAATTTATGGGCGTGGATGCGTCAATATCCGGGTTTAACCTTAGTTATTGTTAGTAGTGCTAGTCTGGCGGCGGTATTAGGAACTTTTGTTGGCACGCAAATTTATATTCAAAATCAAGCTAACCGTCGGGAATTTCAACAACAGGATAATCAGGTTTTTCTGGCTTTAGTTAATAAATTATCCCCCAAGGCTTCGACGGATTTAGCTCAAAAACGAGGGGCAATTTTAGCGTTAGGGGCAATTAAAGATCCCCGGGCAATTCCCTTATTAGTTGATTTATTGGCTCAGGAAGAAAACCCGGTATTAATTGATGTGACTCAACAAGCATTAGTTAGTACAGGCCCCCAAGCCTTACCCCATTTAAGACGATTAAATCAAGCCCTAAAAAATGATTTAGATTCGATGCAATTTGGGGCAGAAAACCAAGAAAAACAGTTGACCGGACAGCGACAACAAGCAACTCAAAGAGCGATCGCTAAAATTCTGAAAGTCTATGAGGGATTTATCCATAATGCCGATTTAAGTCGGATTGATTTAGGGCAGAATTTAACTCCACCGATGCAATTTACCTTAGTTTTAGAACAAACGGATTTATCGGGGATTAGCTTTAGAAACACTAACCTAAATCAAGCTAATTTAAAAAATAGTCGGTTCGCTAGTCCAGGGAATGATGGCCGATTTGAAACCTTCGATGATTGGGTTTCTGATTTAAGTGGTGCGGATTTAACCGAGGCTGATTTAACCGGAGCTTTCTTGAGTAATACCCTGTTAAAATATACCAATTTTTTAAAGGCAAATCTCAATAAAGCCAATTTATCTAAAGCCGATTTAACCGGAGCTAATTTCAGCAATGCTCAATTATTAGGTTCCAATTTACAACAGGCTAATCTGACGGATGCTAAATTCACCGGAGCCGAATTAGCCAGTGCTAATTTATCTCAAGCTAATTTAAAAATGGCTCGTTTTATTGAAGCTAAAGCCCCGGGTGCAAATTTTCAAGGAGGAGATTTAAGACAAACTAGCTTTAAAAATGCTGACGTATCTGCGATTAATTTCTCCGGCGCAAATTTACAAGCAGCAGACTTTACTTCCGCTAAACTTACGGGTTCAAATTTTAAAAATGCCCGATTGCAAGATGCTAATTTCAAAAGTGCTAATTTAAGTTTAGTTAATTTTCAAGGAGCAAAATTAGACGGAACCAATTTTAAAGGGGCAATCTTTGTGGCTTCTGAACTAAACAAAGCTGATCAATTTATTGCTAAATCTGAAGAAACATCTCAATCTAACCGCATGAAAAAGGTAGATTTTAGTAATGCCATTAATTTGGATTCTAACCAAATCAAATATATCTGCTCTCAAGGCGGCATTCACCCCGACTGTCCCCCCGCAGAGGGTAAGAAATAGGGGAGCAGGGGGAGCAGGGGGAGCAG
>DMPJ01000051.1:7887-9029 GCA_003456035.1 Planktothrix sp. UBA8402 | reverse complement strand
GAGGTTATTTTTTCTTCTAAAATACCCATCGCATCCTGAAAATTATCAGCATAACCCACTTGGTCACCAGCACCAAAATAAGCAACTTTCTTGCCCTTGAAATCAACGCTATCTAATTCATTGTAGAGACCTTCCCAGTCTGCTTGAAGTTCTCCCATATTCCAGGTTGGACAACCGATAATAATGCACTCGCAGTTATCGAAATCCCTGATATCTGCATCAGAAACATCTTGTAAATCGACAACGACCGCACCCCCTAATTCTTTTTGAATTAATTCCGCGATCGTTTCGGTATTTCCCGTTTGACTTCCATAAAATAAACCAATTTTTGCCATTTTTCTCCTAGTTTAATTGATTGAATAATTTATGTTTCCGTGATCTCAACCATGCTAGAAACTATCCGGCAGTTTTCAAGCGATTTCCCGTATTGGTGGCTTGATGGGAATGTATAACCAAAGTTGAGAATTGGGTTTTAACGAAAGTTCCTGCTGTAATAAGAGCCGATTAACAGCTTCTGAAACGGGCATAGTTTGGCAACAATCTGGGCAATACCAGTACAAACCATTTCGATCAATATGCCGCAATAGTTTTCCAGAACAGCAAGGACAGTTCATAACTAAAAAGGGTGTGAGGAGGATGGATGAAAGAGTAGATAAGTGAATGAATAACCGATCTACTCCCTTTTTCCACCATTGCCAGCTTATTGAATATCTTTATCAACAAGCTAAGGGCTAGTTTATAATCTTTTGCAAGAAGATACAAGAAAATAGTATTAAGTTTTGTTAAGAAAACTCCCGCTTGGGTTGAGGTTAACGGTCGGTTTGGGGATAGGGGGAAACTATTCTGCTTCCGATAGAAGCCTTAATACAAGCCTCTTTGCTACTCCCAGATCCCCTTACGCCCAGCGTGATCACAGCGATCTACCTCCGGGCTTCAATCCCCAGCAACGTCTGATGCTGAGGGGAAATAACTATAAAGATTCGCAATAAGACTGTATAAAGTTAGTTGATGTTGAGTAGTAAACAGAGTAGAAGGTTCAAGGTGGTGTCAAAATAAGATCAGATGTTGAGTTGAGTCTCCCTTTTATTTTTTAAAACCATGAAATATTTGGCTTTAGCAACGGATTTTGATGGCACCTTAGC
>DMPJ01000051.1:7057-7753 GCA_003456035.1 Planktothrix sp. UBA8402 | reverse complement strand
GTAGAAAAAATATTAGCGGAGCGCCCTTCTGAAGCGTTTATAAGCTGCTTGCGCGATCGCATTGACCAAAAACAACAACAATTACAAAATCAAGGCATTCCAGAGGAATTTTCCCAAATTGTTAAAACCCAAGCCGTAGAAGTTTTCGGGGTTGGACGAGTAATTATTGCCACTTGGGAAGCCTATTTGGAAATCACCCAAAAAACCATTCAAGAGTTAGGAGTTAATCTTAAAATTATTGCCAATAAAGGCTCCGTGATGCTCCTACCCGAAGGGATTAATAAAGCCTCGGGGTTAAAGGCTCTTTGTGAATTCATCAACCTATCCCCAGACAAAATTGTAGGGGTTGGGGATGGGGAAAATGATTGTGATTTTTTACAACAATGTGGTTATTCCGTAGCCGTTGCTAACGCTTTACCGGAAGTCAAAAAAATGGTAAATTTGGTAACAAAAAATAGTCGGGGATCAGGGGTTAAAGAATTAATTGATCAAATTCTCAATTCAGATTACTGATCACTAATTACTGATNNGAATCGTCGTAATTTTTTAACCGGATTAACTTTAACAGGAATTGCCGCTCAGTTTCCTATTTTTGCTCAATCTTCATCAGTTCAAAGGTTACTCAAACCTCCGGCTTTAAAACCGGGAGATACCGTTGGGTTAGTAACTCCAGCCAGCCCAATTTTAAAAGAACAT
>DMPJ01000051.1:0-7048 GCA_003456035.1 Planktothrix sp. UBA8402 | reverse complement strand
CCCACGTTATGAGTGAATATGGCTATTTAGCCGGAACAGATCAACAACGGGCATCAGACATTAATCAAATGTTTGCTGACCCTAATATTAAGGGAATTATTGCGACAGGTGGCGGTTGGGGAAGTGGTCGAATTTTACCCTTATTAGATTATGATTTAATTCGTAAAAACCCTAAAATTTTTCTAGGTTATAGTGATATAACCGCTTTATTATTAGGATTATATAGTCAAACTGGATTAGTCACTTTTCATGGATTATTAGGAACTTCCCTCTGGAATCCCTATTCTGTCAGTTGGCTAAAAAAACTATTATTTGAAGGGCAAGCCATAACCTTTGAAAATCCTGCTGATGTTAGAGTTGAAACGATTTATCCAGNNAGGACAAGCCGTAACCTTTAAAAATCCTGCTGATATTAGGGTTGAAACGATTTATCCCGGTCAAGCTCAAGGTAGATTAATCGGAGGCAATTTATCGGTTTTATCCGCTTTAGTCGGTTCTAAATATTTACCAAATTGGCAGGATAAAATCCTATTTGTGGAGGATGTAGGCGAGGATATTTACCGAATTGATCGAATGTTAACCCATTTGAAATTAGCCGGAATTTTAGATCAGATTTCGGGGTTTATTTTTAGTCAATGTACAGCCTGCACTAAAGGGGAGGGAAATGAACCCTCTTTAACCTTATGGCAGGTATTAAATGATTTAATTCAACCGTTAGAAATTCCGGCTTGGTATGGTTCTATGATGGGTCATATTCGAGATCAATTTACTATTCCTTTAGGAATAGAAGTACAAATTGATACTGAACAAGGAACCATTTTTATGTTAGAAAATGCGGTAATTCAACGATAATATCAAACTAAAAATGTATTAATTTTTACATTTATCTTAAACCTTGGTTAATCTTTCTCAACAATACCATTTAGTTTTGTGTCCTAACGTACCATATTCTTAGCAAAAATTAAACAAATTTAAAATTCAACAAGAAATATAAAAAGCATTTATAAAAATTGGTTTACATTTTTGGTTGAGTTGACTATACTTGAGGCAGACTGTAAACTTTAAAATTTAGTTAGTGATCAATATCACAATTATAAAAATTATTGATCACAATTCTAGCCATTTTGATTTTGCTAATCTATTCCTAAATCCTCTAATGAACCTAGCTCACAAGGAACTAAACTTTTATGATGTTCTCCCAATCTCAAGAACAACCAGACTCTGTATCTAGTTCCGTTGATAAAAATGAAATGACATTAATGGCGGTGCGATGGGCGCAGAAATATTATGCCAAGGCTGCTACTCAAAGCCCCCGAACTCCCAATCATTTCCTTTTAGATCATGAAGTTGATGTCACTGAATTTGATCAAAATCGTTCCAAGACTGTTGCAGAGTTAATGAAGAATTTAAGCCTTTTGGGAACACTAGCTTGGAATAAAGTGGGAACCATTTTAGGGATTGACTGGCATCGTTATCCGGTGAATAAACTACGCCTAGAAGACACACAAACGCTGATTCAAGATGTGTCTAATTTATATCATCAAGCCCTGGAACTTTTTGCTCAATATGAATACCCCTTTCGTTTATCAGTATCTCTAGGGAAAGAGACAGTAAAACTGCGTCGAAAATACTCCCAAACGGAACCATTAATGTTAGTTTTAGTCCAGTTGCAGTTCCACTATCTGGGTAGAATGTTACTGGAGTGGATGTCGATGAAAGAACGAACTGTTTTCTTTCTCTACTTTAAAACTTTAGAGGATTATTTATACTCTCCCCTAGGGGAAGTCAATGATTTAGCTGGAAAACATTTATCGGATTCTCCAGCCTTAATTGCAGTTCAACAATTACTTCCAATTTTCACAACAATTGCCCATCAGGTTTACCGCAAAGTACATGAATTTAACCCTGGCTATTGCAGTATTAGCGGGAATGTAAAAAATCATATCCTGCAATACTCTAGCACCCGTGATATTGAGTTATTTCAGATTTACATATCCTGGTGTGTCTTAGAGAATAGTTTACGCCCTATCCAGCAGGAATTATTTCCCATGTGTGTGATTTTATATCCTCGGCTCCACATTAGTTGGAAATTAATTCAGGATATGTTAGATGCCATGTCAGAGGAATTTGAAAAGCGCTTACTTCCTCAAAATTTTGCCGTCTTTTCTCCCTATCTTCAAGTATTATCAGAAATATTTTCTGATCAGGTTGTGCAAACTGTATAATCACAGAAACCGGGTTTTTAAAAAATCAAATTTTGATTTAAACCTATAGACCAGGGCTAAAAACCCGGTTTCTTATTTATTTAGATTTTACGCTTCCCTAATTCATACCAATGTTGAAACGCTAACCAAATTCCTGATAACAACCCGGCTAGACTTAACGTGATCCCACTATAGGGAACTAATAAACCAAATATCGGTAATATTCCCCCAGAAATTGTACAAATAATTGCCACCCAGGAGGCTTGACGGTTTTTCCCTAAACCCCAAACTGCTAATAATAATACCGGAGAAATTAGCATCCAAGCTAGTTTAGCATCTATGAAACGACTGCTATAGGTTAGGGTTAATAAACAGGCAAAAAATAGTCCGGCGATAATTGCCACATCTCGCAGGGTTAAGGGTAAAGAAAGGTAGAGTAAAATTATCCACCATAAAAATATAGCTGGAGCTAATAATAATAATCGCGGGATCACGCCTGTATTGCGAATAGGATCGGTGGCGGTAAATATTCCTAACGGGTTTTTAACGGAAATATTGCCTTCATAAACCCAAGAAAGTTGTCGATTTTCTGCTGCTTCTTTTGTAACTGTTGGCACTGCCCCGGCAAATTCAGCATCGGGAAAATTAGCTAAAACATTTAAGCTAAAATTGGATAATAATTGATCCCCAGGTTGATAAACCCAACGGGGAGCCCCTTGAGCTTGATAGCTAACCTTGAAATTTGTAGTTTCTCCAGGAGGTAATTTAAACGGAAATCCATAATCTCCAGGGTTGACTTGAACTAGGGGTTTTCCATTTTGTTCAACTTGGAAATCTTGTAATAATAAATAACCGTAAGGTGGGGGAACTTCAAAGAAAAAATCCGAGACACCTTTGAGTTGATTTTTAACTTGATATTCCCCCACAAAATCAACGCTATAAATCCATTGTTTAGTATCGGGACTGGTGGTTTGATTGATTTTAACCTGAATTTTTGATCCCGCTAAGGTCATCCAACGGGGTACAATCCGGGTACTTTTAATTTCAATAGTTTTCCCCTCAATATATTTATAATCGGTAAAAGGTTCTTCAATTTCATACCGAATTCTAGGCGCTGTTTGTTCTAAACGTTCTCCGGCGACGGTAGTAGCAATTTGATTAATACGTTGTTGTTCCCAATTATGATAGCGATTAGCTAAGGTAGAACAGAGAAAAAATCCACTGTTAATCACTAAAACAATTAGAATTAAATGCGGTAAAGTTTGCATCCATTTTAGATATTGTTCCAAGGCTGTTTTAATAGCAGGAATAGAAATAGAATCCCCTGGTTTTTTCACCGACCAATTAATTAGGGATAATATTACACCAATTGCTGTTAAAAAAATTGCCAATTGAGTAAAAGTTTTAATTACTGTTGACCCCAATTCTATTAATTCATTAGGATGGGTCAAATCAGGAATAGTGGGAAAACTGCTAAAAAAAATATCCATAGAATCTTTAAAAATCAGTAGAGTGGGTAAAAAGCCGGAGTAATTCTTACCCATCCTACAAGACTAATTATCAATTTTCCGAATTAATTAAAATTAATCCAGATTTAATAGGGTGTAACTGCCAAAAACTTTCAAGGTTTCGGTAAAGGTTTTTAATTCAGCTAAGGCTAATTCTACCGATGATTCATGACTATCTGCTTCTAAATCCATAAAAAACAGATAATCTCCCAAGGAGCGCTTACTAGGACGGGATTCAATTCGACTTAAATTAATCCCTCGATCGGCAAAAATTGCCAAGGGTTTTGCTAATGCACCGGGAACATTTGCCGGAACACTAAAGCCTAAAGATGTGTATTTTCCAGACCCAGAAGGTTGTAAACTTACTACCCAAAACTTGGTACAATTATCGGGATAATCATTAATAGGATGGGCGAGAATAGGTAATTGATATAATTCTGCTGCTCGTAAAGACGCGATCGCGGCGGTATGAGTTTCATCTCTGACGTGTTCTAAAGCTTCTGTGGTTGAATTCTTGGCAATTAATGGCACATCAGGGAGATATTTTTCTAACCATCCTTGACACTGAGCTAAGGCTTGAGGATGGGAATAAACGACTTGAATATTAGCAAAATCTTTAGCTTGAGAAATCAACGCATGGGCAATAGGAAGAATTAACGCCTGTTGAATTTGAAGACAGCCAATTTGCCACAATGTATCCAGAGTCATACTAACACTGCCTTCAATGGAATTTTCAACAGGAACTACCCCAATATTGGCATCTCCTTTGGCAACTGTCCATAAAGTTTGACTAATACTTGAACAGGGGCATAACATGGTTTCTTCCCCAGTTTTTTGGGTAAGATATTGAGCATAAGCTAAGGCGGCAGCTTCTGCATAAGTCCCCGATGGGCCAAGATGGGCAATGGAAACGCTCATAATTTTATTTCCGTAAATAATAAATGGATAGAAAGGGACGTTACAATTATTTATATTTGTCTCATCAACCTTACCATTATGATCGAACGACTACCTATTTTTCAGGGAGTACAGGTCATTATTCTTGATCGGTGACTCTTGATTGATGAAAATAGTTTGAAAAATTCTTAAATTTTATTAAGTTAGGTTAAAATTAGTAAACTTTTATAACTTTCTCTATGTATACCCACTTTCAAGCCTCCCAAACCGTTGAAATGGCTGTACCGGAGCCAACTTTAATTCACCATTATCTGCGTCAACCGAAACGTTTGGTAAAGGCGCTAGTTGATCCGACCCGTTTAGATGCCTTAACAGAGGATATTTACCGCCTAAAAATGCGTCCTTTGCAGTTTATGATGTTTAGTTTACAACCAACGGTAGACCTGAAACTGTGGATACAGTCCGATGGCACCCTAAATTTAAAATCTGTCGGGTGTGAAATTCGCGGAATTGAATATATTAATCAACGGTTTTCACTAGATTTAGTTGGAAAATTATATCCGGTTGAATTGCAAGGAATTACCCATTTAAAAGGTCAAGCTGATTTAAAAGTTAAAGTCGAACTTCCCCNNCAACTGGAAACGGACTATTAAAAAGTGTGTTAATGACGGTTAGACACCGATTAGTTCATAATTTATTATCGGATTATTCCCATTGGTCGGCTGAACAATTAGGGGTTTTAGTTCCACAAACGCAATCTGTTAATCGGGTTTCAAATGCTGAATGTTAGGGGTTAAATCAGAATTAAAATGACTGAAAATTCAGAACGGGTAATTGAACATGATCGATTATTTAAAGAGTTAATTTCGACGTTTTTTTGGGAATTTTTAGAATTATTTTTTCCTGATTTAATTCCCTATATTGATCAATCCTCTATTACCTTTTTACCCCAGGAGGTATTTATTGATCTGACATCAGGAAATCGTCGAGAGGTCGATCTATTAGCAAAAGTTAGGTTTAGAGAACAGGAAAGTTTTTTCCTGATCCATACCGAAACTCAATCTTATGTTCAAGCGGATTTTGCTCGGCGGATGTTCCATTATTTTGCTAGACTTGATGAAAAATATGCACTTCCGGTTTATCCGATTGCACTCTTTTCTTTTGATACCCCCCAACGTCTGGAACCCAATAACTATCAAGTTGAATTTCCAGACCGAAAGGTATTAGAATTTAGCTATGCAGCTATTCAACTGAATCGTTTGAATTGGCGGGATTTTTTACGTCAGCAAAATCCGGTGGCGGCTGCATTAATGGCTAAAATGAGAATAGAAACCCAGGATCGACCCCAAGTAAAAGCAGAGTGTTTGCGTCTGTTAGTAACATTGCGGTTAGATCCCGCTAGAAATCAATTAATTTCGGGGTTTATTGACTCCTATTTGCGCTTAAATTCTAGCGAAAAAGTCGTTTTTACAGAAGAACTCAATCGCTTAGGACTGATTCAGGAGGAAAGATTTATGGAAATTGTTACAAGTTGGATGGAACAGGGAATAGAACGAGGAATAGAACGAGAAATAACGTTCATTTTGCGTTTACTAAGTCGTCGTTTAGGAACAATTAATCCTGAAATTCAAGATCAAATCCGCAGTCTTCCGATTGAATTAGTTGAAGAACTAGGAGAAGCATTATTAGATTTTGAAACGGAGTTAGATTTGTTAAATTGGTTAGCTGAAAATTGTTCCTAATTTGATAACGGTAAGGATAATTGACAACACCCGAAAGATTGACGATGTTGGCAAGTAATACCATAATCTTGTATCGCTTGACGGTGTTTTGCGGTTCCGTAACCTTTATTTTGCTTTAAATCATATTGGGGATATTTTGCAGCTAAACGGGTGATTAATTCATCTCGCCAAACTTTTGCGACAATACTAGCGGCTGCAATTGCAATAGATATATTATCTCCTTTAATGATAGTTTGTTGCGGAATTAATAATTGTGGAATCTTCTGATTTCCGTCAATTAAACAGAGTTCTGGTTCAGGATTTAACCTTAAAATTGCTCGTTTCATCGCTAATAATGTCGCTTGTAAAATATTCAAGCGATCAATTTCTTTAACGGAAGCCCAACCAATTTTACAATCAATGGCGATCGCTTTAATTTCAATCGCTAACCGAGAACGAACTCCTGGAGTTAATTTTTTACTATCTTTAACTCCAGCGCTAGTTAATTGAGCTATACCATCCTCCGATAAAATCACCGCCGCCGCCACCACAGGGCCAAATAAAGCCCCCCGACCAACTTCATCCACTCCCGCAATTAAAATAGAAGTTGGAGCCTGATATTCTGTCATTTAATTTTAATTTAAAATTGCTATAATTATACATAATAGATGAAAACGAATATTTTAAGAACCAAGTTTATGAAAAAGATTGTTTTAAT
>DMPJ01000515.1 GCA_003456035.1 Planktothrix sp. UBA8402 | reverse complement strand
GGGAGCAGGGGAGGCAGGGGGAGTAAACTATTGCCTGTTGCCGATTGCCTATTGCCGATTGCCTATTGCCGATTGCCTATTGCCTGCTTTGAAGGTTTTATGATTAACATTAATATAGTGAGCAAATATTGTTTGAACACCTCAAGAGGATAAAGGGCCGATGCTCTATTTAGCGGAAGTACAAAAGCAGAGTAACAAATTTGGTCTGGGTGGCGGGAGGACGGAACTCAAGCTATTGGCTTGTCAGCGAAGCGAAAATAATTGGAGTGCCGTATCGGGGGATGAGGTCATCCTCGCCGAAGATGCGAATAACTTCAAGGATGGAACTTTGGTTCTGGTGGATTTGAATACGGGTAAACAGGTACAACGGATTCAAGAAGCCGCGCGCCAACTCGTGGGCATTCTCCAAGATTTTTCTCGGTTGCAGGAAAAATTCAAAACTCAACAGGAAGAAATTGAACAGTGGAAGGAGTCTTTGACCTACCAGAGTCAGGAATTAAATCGCCGGGAAATGGAAATGGAAGCCCGGCGTGAGCAAATGGAACAACTGGAGGGAGAATTAGAGCGACTCGAACAACAACGCCAAGAAATTGATCTGTCTAGGGATGAAAGTAATCGTTTACGTTCTGAAATTGACCAAGCTCGTCAAGATATTGAAACCACACGCGGGCAGTTACAAAGTCAACGACAACAGCTTGAAGAACAACAGGCCGGGTTGCAGTCCTCTCCCTCCTTGAATGATGAACAGTCAGAACTCCTCGGTAACTTACTCAATCAACTGTCTAACCCGATTTCGATTTCACCCTTACAAACCAAACTGCATCAGTCACGGCAACAGGTAACTACGGCTCTGGGTTGGCTAGAACAACATTGGCAACGGTTACAGGAACAGGTGTTTCAGGCGGAACAACTTCAACAAACTGTGGATATTACCACCACAGGGATTAAACACCGAATGCAGCAATGGCAAGAGGATCAAAATACCTTGACCCAAAATCGGCACGAGTTGGCCTCCGAGCAACAATTACTACAAACAAAACAGGACTATGCTCAAACCTTACAAACCCTAATCCAAAACCGTCAAACCCTATTAGAACAGTTACAAGATTTAGCCTCTCGTCAATCTGAGAATGATCCGATTGTGGCGAGCATCAGGATAGATGTCCAAGCCTTGGAAGCAATGCCCTTAGAACAATTAGAAACAGAAGTAAAACAACTGGAAAAAGAGTGGGATCGCTGGTTTCGGATGGTTAAAGAACAAGAGGAGGAATTAAAATACAAACTTGAAGATATTGGCGAAATTCAAGAAAAAATTAAAACCGTTAGTGATTCCGAACGAGAGAATTTACAAACGGAGTTAACCGATGAACAGGACGCCTATCAAATGTTGAATGAGACTTTAGTTGGTCAGCGTCGCACCCTCAAAGAACGGGAGGAACATAAAACCCAATATCAAGCGGTTTTACTCCGTCGCCAAGGTCTGCCCCCTGTAACCGCCGGGGCTGTGGACTTGAAATTGGTGATTACTACTTTGGAAACCCAACAACAGGAACAAAAACAGCAGTTACAAACCTTGGAAACCGAACTCCAACAGATGGGTTCTAGCTTTGAACAACGGCAAATATCACTTATGGCTCAAATCCAACAACACGAACGCACAGGCCAGGAGTTAGAGACCCACGAACAAAGTTGGCTCGAACAGCAACGAATAGTTGCAGAACTATGGGGCCGAATCAGTTTGTATCAGGAAATACTAAAACCTGTCCAAGATTCTTGGAATCAAGTTCGGCAAGATTTGGAAGAAACAACGGCAGCATTGGATCAGTTAGTCGAAATCTGCAACAATCAAACCCAAGCAACAGAACAGTTACGGCAGGTTTTATCAGGAATTATCTGATCAGTCTATCAATTAGGAATTAGGAATTAGTGAACCAATTACGAACTAATCAACATAAGTTAGCGGGTTGTCTCTTAACTCGTAATTCGTAATTCGTAATTCGTATTATTCCTCCTCAAAGCCTAGGTTTTCTTCTAAATCTAAGGTTTGATTTTGGTCTTCCGATTCAATCGGGATACAGATCAAGTTATCATCCTGGGTATAAACCAAGCCTTGTTGACGCAGTTTTCCCATCAGCCGGGTTACAGTTACTCGTGTGGAACCGATGGCGCTGCCAATTTGGGAGTGGGTTAATGACCAGGGTAGACGGTAGCCTTTAAACCCATCTTCCCCATCAATACTGGCGTAATACTCGCCGGATTNNAGTAAGGTCAAAAACCCTAGAAGTCGGTCAATGGTACGGCGTTGACCCAACGTACTTAACCACAGCAATTTACGTTGATGTTGATACCGAAAGGCATCAAGGACTTCCCGACGAAAATGAGGCCAGTTATCTAAATCATGCCAATACATCCATAAAACTGTTGTATCATCGGCGTGGCTATAGGCTTGGNNAAGGGAGACTGGGCAATCAGTTCAAATGGTTGACCAGCACCGACAAAACCCAGAAAGGCTTCGTCTAAATTGCGGTTACGCGGTTTGGAGTTAGGTTTACCCTTGGCGTATTCCAGTTGAGCGCTACCGACTAATCGGACAGCACCCCGTTGGACTAAATACAGTAACCCGGGACGGGCCGGAATCCGCTCGTCTTTAGCGAAACTTCGGCAACGGTAATGTTCCTGTGCCCAGTCGGTAATCCGTTGCCAGGTTAAAAACGGTCGGTTGGAATCGGTCGAAGTCGGAGAAGACTGGATCATGAGATTGGGTAATTAAAAATTTTTCAATCGAAATCAAAGGCCAGGGGAATTTGGATACACCCATCGGTGAAAAGGTGTATTTTATGCTTGAGATAGATGGGTTTAAGATATTTTAACTAATGTAGCAAAAAACACATCCATTTTGTGATCAATTATCAACTATTTTCAAGAATAAATTTCAAAAAATCCTGTTCACCCCTTGACCAAGTGTGCTGATAATATCAGATTCTCGCGGTGTTTTCTATGGAGTTTGATCTTGATAATGACTCTGGCAGGGGGGTTAGTGGTACAACTGAGACAAAGCTTGCATTCTTTAGGAATTGATACGCTTGATTCTCAGGGAATTTTCGTAAATCTGATTAAAAATCAAACCGGGATAATTTATGGATCGGCGATCGCCCTCCAATTGGCCCCCCGTTTAAATCAATCTCCTCTGGATTTGGCCGAAGCCATCCATTTTAGGTTAAATACATTATTCGGTAAATTCCCACCGTTGGTGACCGTTCATGTATTACCATCGGGGATGTTGCAATTTGTATTCACCGATATCGGAATTGCCACCTGGTTAGAACAAATAATCCGCCACCCCTGGGCACAAAGTCCCATTAGGGATCTAAAAATTTTGCCCGATCTATTTTTGATTCAATATAGCCATGCTCGCTGTTGTTCTTTATTGCGTTTAGGCGATCGCGAGCAGCTAATTACTTTAGTAGAATCTGATTTAATTTCTACATTACCATTAAAAATTAGCCCTAATTGTCCCCCAATTCCCTGGTTAACAAAGCCACAAAAACTACAATTTACCCAAAGTTATGAATATCAACTAATTAACCAATTTGTGAATATTGTAGATCTTCTGGAATGCTCCTCTAATTCTCAAAATTGGCTAAAACTTGCCATCCAATTCAGCCAAGATTTTCAACAATTCTATCGTTATTGTCAAATTTGGGGTGAGGTCAAACAAAATCACCCAGAATTAGCTCAAGCTAGACTAGGTTTAGTTTTAATTACCCAATTACTCCTACAAATTTTATTAGAAGAAAAATTAGGAATTATGGCTCCCTTATCCCTGTAGTAAGCCCTTTAGGGCTAACAATCACCTAAAAAATCCGTAAGAATTTCATCAGGTTCATCCTGATCATTATCATGGATTAAAAGTTGGGCGCATGTAGAACTAGGCGAAATAGAAAGTTTAGGCATAACTATTTTTTCAATACCTATTATTTTAACTTCCAGTTTAGTAACTTGATGCAATAAAGGTTCTAAGGATTGAACTTTTTTCTGTAAAGTTAATAACTCTTTTTGCAGGTTCAAATATTGTAAATCTACTGAATCAGAATTATCAGAAACCTTGATTTTTTCTAAATATTGACCAATAGCTTCTTGAACTAATTCTTCTAGGGAACTTCCAGTTTCTAGGGATAACTGATTTAATCTCTCAGCCCATTCTGGGGAAATAGTGGTTTCGATCTTGATATTTTCTAAGCTCATAAATATTAATGATTTTAATCAGGAAACGGTCGTGTCAAAGTCCCCCTTTTTAAGGGGGATTTAGGGGGATCTAGTCTAGGATACAAACACCGGAATAGGAGAGATAATGGTAAAGTCTTTTAGCCCTTATTGCCTATTATTTATTACCTATTACCTATTACCTATTACCTATTACCCATCCGTAATTCGTAATTCGTTTAATTCTGATCTAAATTAGGGAAAGTTCGCTGAAATTCTTCGATTAATTCATCAATTTCTTCTAAGGCTTGATTAACGTCTATTCTCAGAGTTCCCAAATCGGGTTTTTCTAATAGTTTTACGAGGGATTCTCGTTTCCCTTCAATTAAAGCAACTCGTTCTCGAATTGTATTTGCATCCATGTTCTTTTTCCTGTATAAGTGAATAAGTAATTAATTTGACATCAACCCCATTAATCGCCATTAGGCTAGTTAACAGAGGATTCTGGGTTAATAAACCCGTAATCACCGAGGGGAATTTCTTCAGTCGCAGACCGATGAATCATCTCCCAAGCCATAAATTAAGTATACCCTATTTAGATCATAACATTGAATGTAGAATTAGGGAACTACAGCAGATTATTCAAGTTCTTTGATCCGATTTAACGCATCTTCATAGGCAGTTGTTCGGCCCAATTTTTCATAAAGTTCAGCCGCTTTTTGGAAATCCGATCTAGCATTAACTTTATCATTCAATTTCAAATAAGCCAAGGCTCGATTATAATAAGCATCAGCAAAACCATGATTTAAACGAATTGCGTCAGTGTAATCTTCAATCGGATTAGGAGAGCGAGTAGGTTCACTAATATTAGCAGCTAAAAGGGTACGAGCAATTCCCCGATTAAAATAGGCTTCGGGATTATTAGGATTTAACTGAATAGCTTGACTAAAAGCATCAATAGCATCCCAAGTTTCTCCTTGGTCTAATAATGTTAAGCCTTGAAAATAAAAAGCCTGATAAGTTTGCGGAAAATCCAAAGAAACGGGATTAGCTTCCGGTAATTTTTCATCAATGACCAAATCCGATGGTTTTAAGCCAGTTTCTAACAATTTTACGATAAATAAATTAATCGGAACTGCCGCATTAAATCCCGTTTTAATCGGAGCTACATCACCGGAACTCGTTTGAGCAAAGCCAAATTCTCCCTGTCCATGTAACCCCACCACACGGGCTTCAGAATCGAAAACCGGCCCCCCACTCATCCCACTCCAAGTCACCGCTTGATAGCGTAAATTATACCCTTCTGGACGACTTTTCGGGCGACTTGTCACCAATCCAGGAGATAATTCTGGTTCCCTTTCAACTCCTGTTAATCCGCCAGTTGCGGGATATCCATAAACATAAATTTGAGCGCCAATTACCGCTTGTTCAGAATTTCCTAATGTTGCAATTGGATACTCTTGAGAACTTTCAAATTGAATAATTGCTAAATCCGGTTCTTTATCATCATTTTGTAAATGAACAATTTTTATCCCAGGATAACTATTTCCATCAGAAGTTCTAACATGATATTTAACCGTAGGATCTTCTAAAACATGATTCACCGTCAAAACCGTATAAACCCTACCATTTTTAGCAATAATTACCCCTGTCCCATCCCCTAAAGAACTGTTAATCTGCACGGTAATAGGTTCGGCAATTTCTGCGACCTGTTGCGCCGTTTTTGCCATAACAATTGTTGATTGACTAACAACTATTGTGACAACCGTTGCTGTTCCCGTGAGCAGATAAAGAAAGGAATCGGAAGCAAAAAAACCTAAACTCATAATGCAACTCCTTTGTATGAGTACCCTTGATTTGCCATCATCCGTTACCCATTCCCCGTTAAAAACCTGGACGAAATTAGTAAGAGGACAATTTGATCAATAGACGTAAATTCACCGGATTTTGTTCATCATTTTTCTGACTTCTATCTTAAGTTAATACCAATTTGTTGAAAATAATATAACATTTCTGACTCCCTCCCTCGTAGAGACTTGTATGGTCAGGGCTATTTCACTCTCAAAATTTATTATCCCTAGAGGCAAGATGCAGTGGGATGTTCAGGCGATATTCTCTCGTTTTTATGATAAATATAATTTTTATGTCAGATATAAATGTTATTTTAATCTTGATAAACAACTTAATAGTGAGACAAATTGAACCTTAAGAAACTATAAAGAAATTGCCTAAAGAACTCAAAAAATATTACAATAAATATCATTAATAAAATAACGGAAAATCAAGAGTTTAATTTACTATTAGGTGGAGTCCTATGAATGATTTACGGGAAACAGAAGAAGAATTTTTTGTTTATCTTTTGAATAGTCTTTTGGAATATCAGCAAAATCCTCAAATCATTTACCCCATATTCCAAGCCAATTTAGATAAATTAACCGTTGATTTTGCCCAAAGATTACGCGCTGTAGAACCGCAAATCAGAGACTCTTCTCCAGAAGAGTCTCATACACTTGCTATTGTTTTATTGTGGTTAAGCAACTTAATTTTAGAGTTTCCATTGGGAGATAAAACTGCCAATATTGCTATAGCAAAAACAGGTTATCAATGCGCTTTAATCTTTTATACCCGAGAAACAAATCCTTTGGCTTGGGCAGAAATTACGGTGAATTTGGGGATAACTTATGAAGAAGATCCCCAAGCTGATCCCGTACAGAAATGGGAAGAAGCTATTAATTGTTATCAAAAAGCATCTCAGGTGTTTACCCGTACAACTAATCCAGAAAGATGGGCTTCAATTCAAGACAATTTAGGG
>DMPJ01000157.1 GCA_003456035.1 Planktothrix sp. UBA8402 | reverse complement strand
AGATTAATATTCCCAATTCGTAATTCGTAATTCGTAATTCGTAATTCGTAATTCGTAATTCGTAATTCCCAATTCGTAATTAATTCCTAATATCTTGAGCCATTAAATAGATTGTAGTCCATTCCTGTTGAATTTGGGTGAGTTTTAGGTTTAGGGCTTGAGCAATTATTTCTAGGGTTTCTCCGGCTTTTAATCGTTCAATGATTTGACGTTGGTTAGGGTTTAAACTGTCCCAAAATTGTTCCCATAGTTCGGAATTTAATCCTAAACGATGTTCTGATAAAGAGGTTCCTAACCAACTGGTAACTAATTCTGGATTCTGTTTTAAGGTAAAATTTTTAATCGCATGATAACTAACTTTTTCTCGTAGTCGATAGATTTGTTTAATGGGTAAATTTAACTTTTGAGCGATCGCTTCTTGGGATAATCCTTGTAAATATAAGCGCAACCATTCCGCCGCAATCGGATCAACATTTTTGATTAAATAATCTTCAAATTCAGCCTGAACTGTTAACCTTTGGTTTTGTTGAGTTTGAAAATATTGTTCATTTTCGTATTCAGAAATAGCTTGATTATCTAATAAACTAATGGTGTCTTCGGTTTCCTCCGATAGAATTTCATCGGATAACTGTTTAATCCATTCTCCGGCGGGAACTTGGGTTAATCCTCCTCGTTGAGAACGACGTAAATAGTTAACAAATCTATAAACTAATAAGGGTTGATTCCGAATCGGACGGAGACAATATTCTTCTACTGTTGTGAATAGTAAAGCATTGCTTAATTTGCGGTCATTTGTACATTTAGAAATCCATTGTATTTGTTGTTGTAAATAGCGATCGCTATTCAACATTTCCTGTACAACTTCTTGTAAAACATCCACGACTTGACGTTGACGATCGCGACTTGTTGCGACCCAAAGACGAACTTTTTGGCGCAAAATCATTAAATTCCCTAATCGCTGGATTAAATTGCGATAAGATTTTTCAGGAGGCGTATCTAAATAGCGCTGTTGGAGAATTCGATAGCGAAAGTTTAACCCTAATTTTATTCGTTCTTGTTGGTTAGGGGGGAGAGAATCTAAGCTGGTAAAATCCTCTCCAAGTAACCAATTAATTATGCTTTCTCGTGTGTTTTGGCTGTGGTTTGGGTAGTCGTTTTCCAGTTGGAAACGCCACTGATTTGTCCAAGATTCTGCTAAGGTCATTTAAGGTTTTAAGGGATCAGAAAATCGTCAATTGCTAAGGGTTTCACTATTTTATCCTAAATCTGGAAATCTGGTGAGCTATTTGTAATTTCATTAGATTTTAGGGGATAGTTTTCTTGAAGTTTATTATGAATAACTTCGACTAAATGCTGAGTTGTGGCATTTTTGCAGTGATTTTTTTGGGGAATAATTTGCTCAATAATGGGGAGATGTTTTTCTCCCTTCCGACCCAATAAAAAATAAGTATTCATCGCACCTTTTCCTTTAATTGAAATCAGCCCTCGTTTAAATATAACATATTGATCTGGTAAAATATGAAAGGTATCTTCACTAATTTGAATCCGTCCAGCTAACCCGTGAGATTCCATTCGAGAGGCAATATTGACCGTATCTCCCCATAAATCATAGAGAAATTTTTTAATCCCAATCACTCCAGCAACAACCGGCCCACTATGGATGCCAATTCGCAGACTTAACACTTGATTATGAGTGTGATTAAACTCAATAATTGCCTTTTGCATATCTAAAGCCATTTCTGCGATCGCGATCGCATGATCGGAACGAGGATAGGGTAATCCTCCGACGACCATATAAGCATCTCCAATAGTTTTAATTTTTTCTAACCCATATTTTTCCGTGAGGCGATCAAAAGCTGAGAATAATTCATTGAGTAAATTAACTAAAGCAATCGGACTTAAAGCAGATGAAATTTGCGTAAATCCAACAATATCCGCAAATAAAACTGTTACCTCGGAAAAATGTTCTGCTATGGTTTTAGTGTCTTGTTTAAGACGATTGGCAATTGGTTCTGGGAGAATATTTAAAAGTAACCTTTCTGTTTGTTGTTGTTGATATTGCAGGGCAATTTCAGCCAGTTTTCGTTTAATAAATTGACCTAATTGACTGCCAATTGTGGTCATAGTTTGCATGAGTTCAGGATCGGGAAAACTGATTTCTGAACTAAAAAAAGTTATCACTCCTAACACTTCTTTTCCATCTTTAATTGGGAACCCAAAACCAGCGTGTAATCCTAATATTTCGGCAATATCTTTTTGATTAAATTGATCATTAACCATCACATCTTCGATCCAATGGGCAAAACCACTTTGCCAAATTTTACCAAGTAAACTTTTATTACAATCTCGGGTTATTTTTTGATAAAGCTCTTGAATTTTAGGTAGATCAACTACGGATTTTGTCCAAAGTTTAATACACTCAAGTTTAGGGTTAGTCTGACTGATTTGAAAAGCACCAGCTTGGGAAAGTTCACCCCCTAAAATTAAGGGTGCTTCTGAGAAGTTTTCTAACATCCAAACCTCTCCCAAAACCCATCCCCAACTTTCACAAGTTGAGGATAAAATTTGCAGGAGAGCGTCATGAATATTTGGAGCTTCAGACAGAATTCGAGAAATTTGATATTGAGTAAACATCCGTTGTTGAGCGCGTTTTCTAGCGGTAATATCCCGACCGACATAAATAAAGTCTAGGGAATCATCGGTATCGGTTGTTAGAGTTGATATCGAAAATTCTAAGATCATTTTATCCCCATGTTTTTTTTGACAGGTTAACTCCAGATTTTTAAATAAAAAGTCTTGTTTTTTGAGGGAAGATTCCATTAAATATTCTTGCAAAAAAGTGTCATCTTCTACAAAGGAGGAGATAGAGTGATTAATTAAATCAACTTGACTATATTCTAATAAGGATAAAGTAGCGAGATTAACCTTTTTAATAATACCCTGTTGATTAGTAACAATTAAAATATCCTCCATTGAGGTAATAATTCGATCAATATATTGTTGAGAATGGGAATAGGCATTTAACAGCAACCGGGATTCATTTGTTTCTTGAACTAACGCTTGTTCTAGTTCCATCCGTTGGGTCACGTCTTCAAAAAGTAACATTAATTCGGGGAGATGCTCTCCTTGAATTGAAATTCCTAGAAAGTAAATATTAAAATAAATTGATGTAGTTTCCTCAAGTTGCCGACTCATGGAATTTAATTCAAAGTAATCTTGATTTCCTTGAATAATCCCATCAATAATATCCTCTGTCCCAATCAATTCAGGAAAGTAATATTGTACATCTTCTCCTCTGCTTAAACATTCTGAATTTTCCGTAAAGCGCATAACACCATCAGAGAAATCCTGAATTTTTAACTCTGGATTGATCACCAGATAATCCATTTTTCGAGCCTTTAAAAATTGTTTAAATAAATTGTTCATAGTCCTCTGTTTTACAATAAAAAACTTTTTTCTAAGAATAAACTTAGAAAAAATTTGTTAATAGGTAGATGGAATCAAACAAAAGACACAATTAAGAAGGTGCAATAACAATGCAATTTCGCCCGTTATTTTTAGCTTTATACAGAGCTTGATCAGCATTACAAATAAGAGTTTTAGGAGTAAGAACTTCGACGGGAATCAGACTCGCTACTCCAATACTAATTGTGACATAATTACTCACCCCTGATTTGAGATGTTCAACCTGTAATGCTTCAACTGCTTGGCGAATTTTTTCAGCCAGGTGAACAATTCCGTTGCTATCGGTATTAGGTAAAATTACAGCAAATTCTTCCCCCCCATAACGAGCAACTAAATTCGGATTCCGTTGAATCACATTCTGTAAAACTTGAGCGACTTGCTGTAAACAAATATCCCCAGCTAAATGCCCATAGTTATCATTATATTGTTTAAAATAATCAATATCTAGTAAAAACAGTGATAGGGATGTTCCTTCTCGTCTACAACGATGCCATTCTTGATCAAGTACCCG
>DMPJ01000230.1 GCA_003456035.1 Planktothrix sp. UBA8402 | reverse complement strand
GGGGGGGCTAGGGGGGGTAATTTCTCCAGAAAATCCCTATTTAGGGGTGATGCTACCCTATACACCCCTCCATCATTTATTATTAGCGCAATTGAACTTTCCTATCGTCGCAACCAGTGGAAATTTTGCGAATGAACCTATTTGTATTGATGAAGCGGAAGTCGTGACTCGTCTGAATACTATNNAACCGCCCGATTGTTAGACCGATTGATGATTCTATTGTTAGAATTATTACTAATCAAGAAATGGTGTTGCGTCGGGCGAGGGGTTACGCGCCGTTACCGATTTCCCTACCTGACCCTATAGGCGCAAACAGATTCCCATTTTATCAAACTAACCTTAGTTTATCACAGTCTGGGGATTTGTCAATAGAAAAGCCAATAAAAATTTTAGCGTTGGGCGGACATTTAAAGAGTACAATTGCGATCGCATTTAATCAAAAAGCCTTCTTAAGTCAACATATTGGGGACTTAGAAAACCCCCCCGCTTTAGCAGCATTTCAAGAGGTGATTAATAGTCNNCTTGAACCGAATATTATTGTTTGTGACGCTCACCCCGACTATTATTCCACACAATTTGCAGAAAAACTATCCCAACAAAATCAACAACAGCCAGAAACCTTAACAACTATTCCGATAGTCAAAGTTCAACATCATATCGCCCATGTTTTTGCTGTCATTGCTGAACATAATTTACCACCTCCTCTGTTGGGAATTGCTTGGGATGGAACCGGATATGGACTCGATGGCACTATTTGGGGAGGAGAGTTTTTTCAAGTTACAGAAACTATAATTCAACGTATTGCTTCTTTTCGTCGGTTTCCCCTTCCTGGGGGAGATAAAGCGGTATCTGAACCTCGACGAATTGCTTTAGGATTACTATATGAATTATGGGGAAATGATCTATTTAATTCTGGGATGAATTTAGAGTTTATGGAATCTTTCAAACCTCAAGAATTAAAAATTATGCAAACTATGCTAAACCGCAAGTTAAATACGCCTCTAACTTCCAGTGTGGGAAGGTTATTTGATGGAGTGGCGGANNGGGCGGGTTTATTAGGAATTTGTCAAAAGGTTGGTTTTGAAGGCGAAGCGGCTATGGCTTTAGAATTTGCAATTGATGATTTAGAAATAGATGAATATTACCCGTTTGAATGGTTTGATCCCCCCCAGCATCTCTTAGAAAGGGGGGAGAATATGGATAATATGAGTTATAACTGTAGGTATTATCTTAATTGGGAACTAATAATTAAAGGGATATTAGCGGATAAAATTAACCGAAAACCGATGAATTTAATTGCGGCTAAATTTCATAATAGTTTAGTGGAAGCGGTGGTGGAAATTGGGAAGAAATTAGGCGAAAAAACGATAACTTTAAGTGGGGGATGTTTTCAGAATAAATATTTAATTGAACGCACAATATCTCGGCTTTGTCAAGAAGGATTTCAGGTTTATTGGTCACAAAAAAATCCTCCTAATGATGGAGGACTGGCTTTAGGACAAGCTGCATTTTTAATTAATCATCAACGATTTGCGCCCAATCAGGGAAAGACGGGGGAAAGTAGTTGATTTCATAATTAGAATTTTCCCATTCTTGTACCCAGAGGGGAATTTTTCCGGGTTCAGGAGTACGAGCAAATTGTCTTTCCTTGACCTCAATGATCCGAAAAATTTGCTTGAGAGTATCTCCTTTATCCAAAGCATCACAAAGTAGATCATCGAGTTCAGGATCTACCCGTTTAACCCGGGTTTTTTCATCTTCAACCCACAACAATTTCAAGGATTCTAAATTGCGGGGACTTAACTTACTTTTGAAATAGACTCGCTTCAGCGTAGCAACAGGGTCTAAACTGCGTTCAACTCGACGAATTTGTTGTAAACGAAGGTAATGCCATTCTGCTAATCGTAATCGTTCTTCAGGACTAATTAACTGTTTGCTAGTGGCGTGTCTCAAACCATATTTCGCTTGAGAACAGCCTAAATTTGCTAACAGATGAATTAACTCTCGTTCTTTCGGTGTAGCCTGTCGCCGAACGATAGTATTAGTTGATGCTCGCCGCCTTTTTGTTTCCGTTTCCATTTGTCTACCAGCCCATTACAAGGGATAAAATTTCAACTCAACTCATGCAGTCCTAGATGATTTCTGATGTGTGGGCCCCATTTTCCGCGAATCATGGGCTACAAGCATCCTCAGACTCACGGATGTGGTTGTAGACAAACGGTATGGACTTGAGGACATTCAAACTCAATGGGGTCGAGGTGTCAAGTCGAATGGGAATCTATCGCAGCCAACACCCTTTTGATTTGAGAGAGAATTTGAGTGAACACGCCGAATGATCAATCTAAAGGCAGCTTAACCTAAAATTTGAAACTGTTCTTGAATTTGCTATCAATTCAGTCATTTTTAGGAAAAGTGGGTGATTGCAAAAGACCTCTTGAAATCTTTAAAATCTACCTGCCATAATCAACACAGACTCGCATATCTCGATTGATCAATAACTCAGACGTGACTTGTCCGTAGTGTCCATGTTTGTCCAACTAACCCATCAGGGGTTCACACGAAAGCCATCATCGGAGTTGATCAGTCAGGGAATTTTGCCATCAGGTGCATCTTTTATTTTCCTCAATAGACTATTAGTCTATTTAATCATAGCCCACCGGGTCAGGATTGTTTTACCCCTAGTTTATGCTTTGTGAAAGTTAATATCTAGGATAGAGGAACAATTGATCCGGAATTTTATTATAATTAGTAATTTATGAAATAATAACTTCCCGGGTTTAGGATGCACTTATGCGGCTACAGGCTTTGGATGTATTTCGGGGAATTGCGATCGCGCTTATGATATTAGTCAATAATCCTGGTAGTTGGGATTATGTCTATCCTTGGCTTGATCATGCTGAGTGGAATGGCTGTACTCCGACGGACTTAGTATTTCCCTTCTTTTTGTTTATTGTCGGGGTAGCAATGGCTTTTTCTTTGTCTAAATATACCCAAGAATATCGAACACCGGAAACAATTGTTCCTAAATCAATTTATCTACATATTGCTCGACGTTGTGGGATCTTATTTTTATTAGGATTACTCCTAAATGGATTCCCTAATTATAACCTCGCCGAAATTAGGATTATGGGGGTTTTACAACGAATTGGTGTGGCTTATTTTTTAGCTGCGATCGCAATTTTTAATTTATCTCGAAATGGATTATGGATACTGAGTGGCGGGGTTTTATTAGG
>DMPJ01000138.1:12985-19306 GCA_003456035.1 Planktothrix sp. UBA8402 | reverse complement strand
ATTCCCTCTCATATTCAGAGACAGTGGGAGGAATGGTTTGAGGAACAGGGGGAAACGGCTTATTTTACGAATTCTAGGTTAGGAAATGGGGTAGATGCGGTGGCGAAAGCTGCCCAAGTCGCCGGGGTACAAATGAATGAAAAACGAACCTCAAGGGGGATGTTACCCCGTCCTGTGCGGGCGGTGGTGATTGGTTTTCCAAATGTGGGAAAATCGGCGTTAATTAATCGGTTATTGAATCGGCGAATTGTGGATAGTGCTAGACGGGCGGGGGTGACTCGTCATTTGAAATGGGTGAGAATTTCCGATAGTCTGGAATTATTGGATGCTCCTGGAGTAATTCCGACCAGACTTAACAAACAGGAAGATGCTTTAAAGTTGGCAATTTGTGAAGATATTGGGGAAGCTTCTTATGAAAATCGACAAGTTGCTACGGTATTAATCGAGTTGTTACAAGATTTTAATTTACAGCATTTGTTGGTTTCCCGATATCAATTAGAGTTTACGGCTCTGAATGGAGATGTCTATTTACAGGAATTGGCAGAATATAAGCATAAAGGAGATATCGAAAGAACTGCCCGTCAAATGTTAAATGATTTTCGCAAGGGTTTATTAGGAAATATTGCCTTAGAGTTACCGCCTAATGTTTAGTTTTCAGTCAATTTAAAGCATGAGTTGATAGCCATGACATTTTCTGATAGTACAGAAGTTGCTGCTCAAAATCAGACCGCCATTGTTGTTGGGGCTGGCCCCACGGGAACCCTAATGGCATTAATTTTAGCCCAGATGAACTGGAAAGTTTCGGTTTATGAGCGCCGAGATTCTTACTCCCAATTAAATGATAATCAGAACAGACGGAGTTATAATATTGTCCTATTTTCGCGGGGTCTAAGGGCTCTGAAACAAGCCGGAGTCACGTTACCAACGGAACAGAGTGTTGTTCTCAAAGGTAATGTTAGACACAGCACAAAGGGAGCCAAAAAAAGTCCTGGCTTTAGTGAAGCCGTCTCAGTAAATCGGAATATTTTGGCACAACATCTATTAAAGGAGGGAATCACTCGCTTTCCTGAACACATTAAATACTATTTTAATCATCGTTTAGAAGGGATTAATTTTGAACAAAAATTAGCCACTTTTCAAATAGAGGAAAAACAAGTTTCTCAATCCTTTGATTTACTCGTGGGTGCGGATGGAGTTTTCAGTACCGTTAGAGAAATAATAGTTCAGCAGTTTGATGAATTTAGCGCTGATCAAAATCATGATCAGATGACTTTTAAAATTTGTCAATTGGGAAAAGCCACAAACTTTACCAACTCTACTCCAGATTGGGAAGAATGTTTCCATACTTGGCCGAACACCCAACCCGTAACCATGCTTGCACCGCCTAACCCAGATGGTACTCTCACGGGGGTTTTAATCCTTCCCCAGCAATCCGAAATTACCTTTGATAAAATTAAGACTGAAAATGATATTAATGCTTTATTTTCTGCCAAGTTTCCTGATATTTTTATGGGAAAACCTATACCCCAGGACTGGGTTGAGGATTTACTCGCACAAAAAGTATCATTAGGGGGAATCACAACAATTTGTAATCATTTCCATGCTGGAAATTCTGTGGTTTTAGTTGGAGATGCGGCTCATTCTGTGTGGGCATCTTTAGGTCAAGGATGTAATGTCGCCCTAGAAAGTTGTCGGATATTAGCAGAAATTTTGGAAGCTCATAATAACAATTTGCCAACGGCTTTACCTGCCTATACGTTAGCACGAAAACCCGATACGGATGCCATTGGTCGATTATCTGAACAGGGTTTTGGTGGGAATAAACGAGCCGGAAATATTGTGTTTTTTGCTAAGGTTATCACCCTCTCTCTGTTTCATAAGTTACTCCCCAAAATATTCCCTAAACCAGCTTTACTGCAACTGAATCAGGCTGATGTGGGTTATGCAGAAATTGAGACGCAATGGAAAGCACAGGAAAGACAATTATGGGGAATGGCGATAGGTTTAATTGTGATAGTCCTGTTAATAGCAGGGAAAGTAATGGTTTAAGTGAATTAAAAAAGATGTAAACCTCCATCAACGGGTATCGCAACTCCTGTAATTAAAGCGGCTTGCGGTGAACATAAAAACGCGACAACCTTGCCAATTTCTGTTGGTAATAACCAACGCTGCATGGGAGTATTCGCAATCCTTTTTTGCATCACTTCACTCTCTATTCCCCCATATTTATCAGCAAAAAAATCCCATACTTCCGTTTTAGTAAACCCTGGAATAACTGCATTAACCGTAATTTTCCGAGAGGTTAGTTTTTTGGCATAGTATCGGGTTAAATATTCCATTGCAGCTTTAGCCGGGCCAGGCATATCATAACTTAGCATGGGTTTTTGTAAAAGATTACAGCCAACAGCAGATATGGCAACAATATAACCCTTACCATCTTCCATATAATTTAAGGCTTTTTCGACACAACGAATAAAGCATTTAGGATAGACATTTTGATAGTAGTCATACTGAACAAATGTAGAAAAACTCCCATCTGCTAACACCTGATGGGGAATTTGTGCAGCTTCTTGAGCTTCGCTAGAATCAGCAGTTGTTGTTCCACCAACCCATAATCCGGCATTATGTACGAAAGCCGTAAGTTTCCCGGCAAAATTCTGCTCTACACATTCAAACATTTGGTCAATAGTATTAGCAGAAGCCACATCTCCTTTAATCGTGTAAACTTTAATTCTATAGGTTGATGTTAGCTTTTCTCTAGCTTCTTGGGCGGCGTGTTCATTGGCATTAAAACCCAATATGAGATTATATCCATCTTGGGCAAGCTGCTCAGATATACCTAAACCGATTCCACGAGTTCCCCCGGTAACGATGGCACACTTTGATAACATAAAAAACCTTGAGAGCAATATTTTAATAATATTAGTTCATGAACGCTTCCCTAATTCCGATTATATTTGATTTTGAGGCTGGAAATTATCAAATATAATCGGATTTTGTCTTAATAATTGATTAAAATCTATGCAATACCAGGATTAATAGACTATAATCAATGATTATCTCAGGTAAAATTTTATATACAAATCGTTACAAAATTTAGTACAATGCCATCATTCAAAAATAAGTATTTGTTCTTACTGTCATGATGGCGGATCAATTTCCCTGGCTGACTACGATAGTCCTGCTCCCACTTGTTGCTTCGGCGCTAATTCCTGTACTGCCTGATCAAAACGGCAAACAGTTGCGCTGGTATGCCCTGGGTGTAGGCATCGCCGACTTATTATTAATGTGCTATGTCTTCTGGAAGTATTACGACCCCAGCAGTGCAAATTTCCAACTGGTGGAAAAGTTTCCCTGGGCGCCGCAATTGGGTTTAAACTGGGCTGTCTCAGTAGACGGTATTTCCCTTCCCCTGGTACTTCTGGCTGGACTGGTCACAACCCTATCTATATTTGCAGCATGGCAGGTTGATCAAAAACCTCGTCTGTTCTACTTCCTGATGTTGCTGCTGTATTCGGCTCAAATCGGGGTGTTCGTTGCCCAAGACTTGCTGCTGCTATTTATTGTCTGGGAACTGGAATTAATTCCGGTGTATCTGTTAGTTTCTATTTGGGGCGGGCCAAAACGCCGTTACGCCGCGACTAAATTTTTATTATATACGGCTGCTGCCTCTTTATTTATCCTGGTGGCTGCCTTGGCAATGGCTTTCTATGGCGGTGGCCCCTTAACCTTCGATATGGTGGAACTGGGTCTGAAGGATTATCCTCTCACCCTAGAATTATTTATGTATGCCGGGTTATTAATCGCCTTTGGCTTGAAACTGGCGGTTTTCCCCCTACACACTTGGCTCCCGGACGCTCATGGTGAAGCCTCGGCTCCGGTTTCGATGATTTTGGCTGGAGTGCTCTTAAAGATGGGGGGATACGGTCTGATTCGGGTGAATATGGGAATGCTACCCGATGCCCATATCTACTTTGCCCCGATTTTGGCGATTTTAGGCGTTGTCAATATTGTTTATGGGGGATTAAATTCCTTTGGCCAATCGAATATGAAGCGCCGCCTGGCCTATTCCTCTGTGTCTCACATGGGATTTGTGTTGCTGGGAATTGCTTCGTTTACGGATATTGGGGTGAGTGGAGCATTGTTACAAATGATCTCTCACGGTCTAATTTCGGCGGTGCTGTTCTTCCTGGCGGGTGTTACTTATGACCGCACCCATACCCTCGCCTTGGATGAGATGGGTTATATCGGTAAGGTGATGCCGAAAGTCTTTACTCTGTTTACCGCCGGGGTGATGGCATCTCTAGCATTACCTGGGATGAGTGGCTTTGCTAGTGAGGTGTTGGTGTTTATTGGTATCGCTACCAGTGATATTTATAGCACGACTTTCCGAGTGGTGCTGGTGGCTTTGGCGGGTGTGGGATTAGTTCTGACCCCAATTTATTTACTGTCGATGCTGCGTCAGTTATTCTATGCAACGGGTGAAGCCCCTGCTTGTATGTTGGGTGATGCAAGTTCACAAAATTCTGATGACCAAGAAGCGGTTTGTTTTGGAACCAGTTGTGTGCTACCCTCGGAAGCTACTTTTAGTGATGCTAAACCCCGGGAGGTGTTTATTTCTGCCTGTTTCTTGGTACTGATTGTGGGAATTGGGTTATATCCTAAAATGGTAACTAGGGTTTATGATGCCACAACCGTTGCCCTGAATACTCAGATGCGTGATTCTTATGCTCAAGTGGCGGCATCAAATCCTGATTTGTATGCGAAAGGATTTATGGCTCCTCGGATTGCGAAACCCGAAGTGGCTTCGGTTTCAGGAATGTTGAAATAGACAGAAACCCGGTTTCTTTTGGTTGATTTTAAAATAGCGATCGCTTTTATTGAAAAAGGCGATCGCTTGTTTTATAGTTAGGGTTGGGGTTAATTTAACCACAAAGGCACAAAGACACAAAGAAGTTGTCAAGAGTAAACGGCTGATTGCTATAGAATGTTTCAATATTTAATTTAGGGAGTAGGAAAATCAATTGCGTTATTGTTTTTTGCAGTTAATTATCTTAGGATTAATATTTCTGACCAGTTGCAGTCCCAAGGATGCAGACAAAATATCTCAGTCTCAATCGCAATCTGTTGAGGGGCAAATTTTGGTTTGGCATTCCTTTGAGGACAAAATCAAGGACATGATGCAAGATTCCTTGAATGATTATATGCAAATATATCCTAATGTTAGGATTGTGAGTGAATATATTCCCAATGATCAATTAGAGAAGCAATTCCGCAAACAAGTTAANNGATTTTGTATTTACTGCTTCTGGGTTGATTCCGAGTTTAATTCAGGATAATTTGATTCCGGTGATTCAAGACTTTGACTTTTCGGGTTATCTTCCTACGGCGATTAGTCATGTTCGCTATCAAGGAAAAATGTATGGTATACCCACCTCGGTGATGACTCAAACTCTTTGCTATAACAAGAAGAAAGTGAAGTTACCGCCTAAAACTTTAACGGAACTCTTGCAACAAGCCAAGANNGGTTACTCGGTGGGAATATGGTCTAATTTTGTAGCTACCTTTTGGGGAGTTCGGGTTTTTGGGGGGAAATCTTTTGATGTCCAAGGTAATTTTGTTTTTGATCAAAAAAGTTGGGCAAAATGGATGGAGTGGCTAAAAATCGCCCAAAATGAACCGAATATGGTTTTTAGTGATAGCATTGAAGGTTTNNGTTTGTGATTCTTCCCAGTTTCCAGAATATAGCCAAGCGTTAGGAAAAGATAATTTTGGTGTTGCTTTATTACCAGGGGAAGGGAACAACCCCCCGGGGCCTTTTATCTATTCCCGTGTGATTTTGTTTAATCGAATATCGAGTCCTCAACAACAGCAGTTGGCTGTAAAATTAGCGGAATTTTTTACAAATCCAGAACAAACTCGCAAGCGGTTAAGTCTCCTTGAAGGGTCTTTTATTCCGGCTCATCAGAATATTAATGTTAATAGTCGTTTGTTTCCCCGAGAAGCAATATTAGTGGAGCAATCTAAAACTGCAATCGCAATTCCTTTAGACCAAGTTGAATCAGCGCGGGTTTGGGTGAAGACGGCTAATAGTTTATATCCTCAAGTATTGGGGGGAAGTATCACTGCTCAAGATGCTGCTGATCAGATTACGGAAACTGTTAATCAGAAATTAAGTCAACCTTAAAAAAATATTATATGTCTAATCAACCCAATTTAACATTTCTTGTTGATCAAATTACTAAATTCTTAATTTTTTTGAATCGCTCTCCGGTACAAATTCAATTGGGAGTGATTTTGATCTCGATTTTAGTCAGTCAT
>DMPJ01000138.1:5800-12934 GCA_003456035.1 Planktothrix sp. UBA8402 | reverse complement strand
TTCCTGATTTAGTGGGTCGGGGATTTAGCTTAATTGTCTTAAATTTATTCCACAATTTATTCATTTATCAGGGATGGATTGCCGGAATTCTGACAATCGCAATTAATCTTTTATGGGTTTATCTATTTTATCGAATTTTTATCGTTAGCTTATGTCTATTTATCCCGATTGATCGGGTTAAAGAGTGCAATTTCTATTTTTTTATACCGATATTTGTTTTATATGTTTTGAGAGAAATTTTAAGTTTATTTGTAGATTTTGATCAACTTCTGCAAGTGGTGGTGATTAATTTATTTGGCAGTTCAGTAACTATAGGAACAATTTTAATCAGTACAGTAGGTTTGTATTTATGGATTGTTGCTGTAAGTATTTTACAATATATCCTCGGGCAGATTACTATTAATAGCAAGAAACTGGATTCGGGTAGTGCTCAAGCCTCTTTTATTTTAATGCGTTATTTTTTAATTACTTTAGGAATCGTAATTGTTGTTGGATATCTAGGATTTAATTCCACAACATTTGCTGCGATTACGGGCGGGTTATCCGTTGGGATTGGCTTTGGGTTAAAGGAAGTATTTAGTAATTTTGTTAGTGGGATATTTTTATTATTTGAAGGCTCTTTAAGACCGGGAGATATTATTGAAATTGGGGGAGAATCAAGTGAAGTTAAAAAAATTAGTATCCGAGCGACAACGGTACAAGTGATCAGAGATAATTCCGAAAAAATTATTCCGAATCAACTCTTTTTTACCCAAGAACTCAAAACCATGACCGGGAGCGATCGCCGGGTGCGAAAGTCTTTAATTGTGGGAGTTAGTTATGATTGTGATCCCGAAAAAATTATTGAGATTCTGTTAGAAATTATCTATCAACATTCTGAAGTTTTAAATGATCCGGCTCCCTTAGTTTATTTGATTAATTTTGGAGAATCCAGTTTAGATTTTGAGATCACAGTCTGGTTAGAAAATCCCATCGGAGGGAAACGAATTATCAGCGAACTTGCTTGTCAAATTTGGAAAACTTTTGCTGATAAAAACATTGAAATTCCCTATCCTCAAAGAGATTTACATATTCGCAGTGATATCAGAAAATAAGTTGATTGAAAAAACTTGTTGATTTCGGGTTAAAATAGAACAATTCAGATTAGGAAACCGCCAATAACATGACCAGTTCTAAACGTCTCATTGTGGGTATTAGTGGGGCAAGTGGTATTATTTATGCGGTGCGCCTGTTGGAATTACTGCGGGAAACCGATGTAGAAACCCATCTGGTTGTTTCTCGGGCGGGAGAAATCACCAGAAGCCATGAGTTAGATATAGATGCTAAACAACTCCAAAACCTAGCTAATGTAAGCTATTCTATAGGAGATGTGGGGGCGGCGATATCCAGTGGTTCGTTTCGGACGATGGGAATGGTGATTCTTCCCTGTTCCATGAAAACCTTGGCTGAAGTGGCTACAGGTGTCACGAGTAACCTACTGACTCGCGCTGCGGATGTGGTACTTAAAGAACGTCGTCGGTTAGTGTTAATGGTGCGGGAAACGCCTCTCCATGCAATTCATCTCAAAAATATGTTATCTGTGACAGAATGTGGGGGAATTATTATGCCTCCGGTTCCTGCATTTTATACCATGCCGGAATCAATTGATGAAATGGTGACAAATACCGTTTGTCGGGTGCTTGACCTCTTTGATATTGATGGGGGTCAGATTAAACGCTGGGGGGAAAATCAGTAATCAGTAATCAGTGTAAGAGTTAATTGATTACCCATTTCCCATTACCCATCACGGATTTAAGCGGATTACGCAGATTANNTTACCCATTCGTAATTCGTAATTCGTAATTCGTAATTCGTAATTCGTAATTCGTAATTCGTAATTACCCACTTAACAACCATAACTTTTTATCATCAATGTCTATTCCCTTACCTAAATTTAAGTTAATGTGGATCAAGATAGTTCGGAAAAGTCGGCATCCGATTCCGATCCGAACTATTTTAATTATACCTTTTTTGCTGCAAATTTTTGGAGCAGTTGGTATTGTGGGATGGATTTCTTTTCAAGCTGGACAGAAATCGGTTAATGAAGTTGTGAGTCAGTTACAAAATGAAATTAGTGCTAGGGTTGAACAGAATTTAGAAGCCTATTTAGCTATTCCAGAAAAGATTAATCAAACCCACTTAAATTTACTTCAGTCGGGAATTTTAACGTTTCAGGACTTAACCCAGTGGGAAAAATATCTCTGGAGACAAGTACAACTTTATCCTGATATTAACTTTATTAAAATTACCAATGCCGCCGGACAGGAACGTACTGGAGAACATTTAGGGGATGGCTCTTTAAGAATTAATGTGATTGACAAATTTACTAATTTTGATTTTTATTCTTATCAAACTAATAGTAAAGGAGATCGCACAGAAGTTGCAACAATTGTTAAAGATTTTGACACTCGCAAAGGAGTTTGGTATAAAGATGCAGTCAAAGCGGAAGATGTGACTTGGAGTTCGGTTTATTTATCTTTATTAGAACCCACATTATTAATGAGTGCCTTACTTCCGGTTTATAATCCTCAAACCCAAGAAGTTCAGGGGGTTCTGAATACCGCATTACGTTTAGATGGAATTGGAGATTTTTTAAATAAATTAAAGGTAGGAAAATCAGGACAAACCTTTTTAATTGATAGTAATGGTACGTTATTAGCCACTTCAACTTTAGAAAAACCATTTTTAGTAGTTAAGGATGATAGACAGTTATTTGCGGCGGTAAAAAGCCAAAATCTCTTAACTCAAGCCACAGCAAAATATTTAAACAAAACTTATTCTAATCTCAAGGATATTAAACAAGGAAAAGAACTAGAATTTACTTGGAATCAAAATCGTTATTTTGTCAAGGTGTTACCTTTTCAGAAGGGAAAAACCGTTAACTGGTTAATTCTTGTTGTTGTTCCTGAAGCGGATTTTATGGAACAAATTAATGCGAATACTCGCACGACAATTATTTTATGCAGTTTGGCATTATTAGGAGCCACATTAATCGGATTATTAACATCACAATGGATTGTAAAACCGATTTTACAGTTAAATATTGCCGCCAAAAAAATTGCTCAAGGACAATGGAAACAAACGATTAACCTGAAACGAAAGGATGAATTAGGTCAATTATCAAAATCCTTTAATCGGATGGCAAAACAGTTAAAAGAATCCTTTACTATTTTAGAAGCTAAAAATCAAGAATTGCAACATTTAGATCAATTAAAGGATGAATTTCTAGCCAATACTTCCCATGAATTAAGAACTCCCCTAAATGGAATTATTGGGATTGCTGAATCTCTAATTGATGGTGCAACAGGGGATTTATCCCCAGAAACTAATAGTAATTTAGCTATGATTGCTGCTAGTGGTCGCCGTTTATCTAGTTTAGTTAGTGATATTTTAGACTTTTCTAAACTGCGCTATCAAAATATAGAATTGCAACTCCGACCGATTGATATTCGGGCGATTGTTGATGCGGTTTTAATCTTGAGTCAACATCTAATTACTCAGAAAAATTTACATCTAATTAATCGGATTCCGGTTGATTTTCCCCTAGCAGAAGCAGACGAAAATCGGTTACAACAAATTCTCTATAATTTAGTTGGAAATGCGATAAAATTCACCCCAGAAGGAATCGTAGAAATTTCAGCAATAATTTTGACTGAAACTGATAAATCTCTAATGGCAATTACGATTTCTGATACCGGAATTGGAATTGAAGCTAATAAATTAGATCGAATTTTTGAATCCTTTGAACAGGGAGAAGGTTCAACAGCAAGAGAATATGGCGGTACGGGATTAGGATTAACAATTACAAAAAAATTGATTGAATTACATAGGGGTGAAATTACAGTTGAATCTGAGGTTGGCATTGGTTCTCAATTTACCTTTACTCTACCTATTGCCGAAAATTTGGTTAAAATTCCTACGGAAAACCAGATTAAAAATTATCTAAAACCCATACAAATAGATACATTATTAGCCGTTAATCCTGGTTTTTCTCAACCGTCGGTGAACTATTCTCCAGAAACGATTAAAATTTTAATTGTGGATGATGAAATCGTGAATCGTCAGGTTTTATTAAATAATCTGTCTTTACATCATTATGCGGTTTTTCAAGCTAGTAATGGTGAAGAAGCATTGGAATTAATTGCTAAAGGACTCAGACCCGATGTAATGTTATTGGATGTGATGATGCCTAAAATTACTGGATATGAAGTTACTCAAAAACTTCGAGAACAGTTTGATGCCAGGGAATTACCGATTATTTTATTAACGGCTAAAACTCAAGTTCAAGATATTGTAACTGGTTTAAATATGGGTGCAAATGATTATATGATGAAACCCTTTGCTAAGGATGAACTTTTAGCCAGAATTAAAACCCATGTTAATATTAGTCGCCTACAAACGGAAAATTTACGGTTAGCAACGGAATTGGAAGTAACTCGTCGTTTACAACAAATGATTTTACCTAAATTAGAGGAACTCGCAGCTATTCCGGGATTAGAAATTGTCGGATTTATGGAACCTGCGGAGGAAGTCGGGGGGGATTATTATGATGTTTTAGAAACTGATGGGGTTGTGACTTTGGGAATTGGAGATGTGACCGGACATGGGTTAGAAAGTGGGATTTTAATGTTAATGACTCAAATGGGAATTCGTACCCTTACGGAAATTAGAGAAACTGACCCTATCCAATTTCTGACTATTCTTAACAGCACTCTTTATAAAAATGTTGAACGGATGAATGTTGATAGAAATTTGACTTTAGTGCTGTTAAATTATTATCAAGGATTGTTAACGATTAGCGGACAGCATGAAGAAATTTTAATAGTTCGTTCTGATGGTAATATTGAACGGATTGATACAATTGATTTAGGTATTCCGATTGCGTTAGATGAAAATATTACGGAGTTTATTAATTCCACGACCGTTGAGTTAAAAACAGGGGATGGAGTGGTTTTATATACCGATGGAATTACAGAAACATTTAATATTGATAAACAACAATATGGACTTGATAGACTCTGTGATGTTATTTCTGAAAATTGGCAAAACCCGATAGAAGAAATTAAACAATCAGTGATTGATGATGTCGTTACATTTCGAGGTACAGAAAAACAGTTTGATGATATTACCCTATTGATTTTAAAGCAACGCTAGAGGACAAAATTAAGATAATATAAATTTTGTTTTCTATCAAGCCCAATTCTGCTAGAATGTAAATGCTGTTATTTAATAATCTAATTTGTTCTGCCAAAGGTTAAGTGATTATGATAGAAATTTTGGGAGAATTTTTACACCAATTTCCTCCCGATCATGATTCCCTAGAGTTGACCTTTACGCCCACATCCAGGCCAATCAAACAACGCTGGCGGAATAATCGTTTATCGGCCCATTTTGTCGCCGATTATTTCTCATCGTTTTTACCCTTGGATGCTGATAACCCTAGCCGGGAAAAAAGAATTCAACAGGGTAAAGGGGCTGTTAGTTATGTCGCCAATGAGTTGTTAGAAAATGCCATGAAATTTAATGATGAAACGGTGAAATCTAAAATCAGATTTGGGATTCACTTTATTGAAAACACTCACACAGTAACAGCCGCTATTTTTGCCACAAATTCGATTAGCTTAGATGGGGCTAAAAAGTTTCAATCTTTTATTCAAGAATTATTGTACAAAGACCCAAATGAGTTGTATATTAATCAAGTTGAACAGAGTGCAGAAGATGACAGCGATAATGCTTCTGGTTTGGGTTTACTGACGATGATCAACGATTATCAAGCCCAGCTTGGCTGGAAATTTCAATCTATCTCCGATCAGGTACCAATTGTTTTAGTGACGACGATGGCTCAAATAACAGTGTAGAATTAATGTATTTGCAGAATCAGATAGAGGTAAAAAAATGGTATTACAGGAAATTAAAGGTGAAGACCATATCGTTCAATATGATCCAGAATCTGTGACAATTTGTTTTCAAGGAGAACTAAGTTTAGGGGGGCCCGTTGAATATAAACCGATTAAAGACTTACTCGAAGAAGTAACAGCAACCGAACCCACAATGATGACGCTGAATTTAAGAGATTTATCTTTTCTTAATAGTTCAGGGATTAGTTTATTGTCAAAGTTTGTCATGGGATTACGCAAAAAACCCCAGATTCAATTAATCATTTTAGGGTCTAAAGAAGTGGCTTGGCAAGATAAATCCTCACAGGCCTGGCAGCTAGCACTGACTACCAAGTCTTAGCCTTTTTGGATGTGTTGAGTGATACTATCCCACCTGGCAGTCGCATTGAGTACTTCACCACCAATGCAGTTCCCTCGAGCGCTCAGTTCTCAATGANNAAGTGGCTTGGCAAGATAAATCCTTACAGAATTTAAAGAAATTTTTACCTGGTTTGGAGTTAAAAGTTGAATAGTTTTTATTATTGCTATATAATTTAATCTCATATCATCAGGCTTAATAATGCAGCTAAACCAAACCCAATAATTATAATTCCTGAAATCCGGTTAATCCATTGTAAAGTATGAGTGTTTATTTGATTACGGAATAAACTGACTCCACTGACTAAGATTAACCACCATAATGTCGATCCTAAAAATACTCCTAAAACTAGGATTCCTGCATCCCAATAATCGTTTTTACTACCTAAACCTAATCCGGCAAAAATAGCAATAAATGATAAAATAGTTATAGGGTTTGTAACCGTTAGAAAAAAGGTTGAAGCGTAGGCATTAATAATTTTTCCTGATGGATTTGCCGATTGTTCTGTAGGTTTTTCTAAGGCTATTTTTAATCCCAAATAACACAAAAATAATCCACCCATCAGCTTTAATCCCATTTGTTGACTGACCAAAATATTAGAAATTATGGTTAATCCAAATCCAGCAATAAAGCCATATAAGGCGTCAGCAGTAGCCGCCCCTAACCCGGTAAAAAACCCTACCAAATACCCTTGAGATAAAGAACGGCGAATACATAAAATTCCCACTGGCCCTACGGGGGCGGCAATGGAAAAACCAATGATTAAACCCTTAGCTAAAAAACTGATATTCATAATCAATTTCAACAAAAAAACTTAGATAGCCCTAAAGGGCTTACTAC
>DMPJ01000138.1:1850-5793 GCA_003456035.1 Planktothrix sp. UBA8402 | reverse complement strand
AATAACACTTTAGTTTTAGCAACGGATTTAGATGGGACATTTTTAGGGGGTTCTCCACAGGAACGACAGGACTTTTATAACTATTTACGGGTAAAACGCGATCGCTTATTATTAATTTTTGTCACAGGTCGCAGTTTAGAATTAACCTTGCGTTTATATGAAGAAAAAAACTTAATAATTCCGCGACCGGATTATATTATTGGGGATGTAGGAACAACAGTTTATGAGGGAAAAACCTTAAAACCCGTTGCCAAAGTGCAAAATTGGATTGCTGATATTTGGGGAAATTCCAGCGAATTTGCTGGGCAAATATTAGTCGATGAACCAGGATTAACCTTACAAACCCTATCCCCCCAATATCNNCTGCGGGATTTGAGTGTATTATGTCTGCGGATAAATATTTAGATATTTTACCGAAAGGTGTTGCTAAAGGTTCAACTTTGCTAAAATTAATTGATTGGTTAAATATCTCTCCCTATCAAGTAATTACATCGGGAGATTCATTAAATGATTTATCTTTATTTGAAACCGGACTTAAAAGTATTGCGGTGGGGAACTCAGAATTAAAATTAGTCGAAAAAATTAAAACTTTAAACAATGTTTATTACAGTGATTTTCCCGGAGTTACGGGAATTTGGGACGGAATTAAATATTATGATCAAACCTTCTAAAATCTGATTTGTTTTATGATTCAAAATTCTACCATTATGTCTGACTCCTCTGAATCTAATCAACCCTTAACATTAGCCATTTTAGGTGCGGGTGCTTGGGGTTCCGCCTTAGCAAAATTAGCCCGTTATAATGGTCATACTGTCAATTTGTGGTCACGACGTTTAGGTAATTCTTTAGCAGAAAGTATTAACTCCGTTGATGTCTTACTATCTGCGGTTTCTATGAGGGGAGTTGTCGCCATCGCCGAGGAACTTCAAAGCCTAAAATTACCCAATAAAATTCCTATTGTCACCGCAACAAAAGGTTTAGATCCTGATAGCACCCGTACTCCTTCTCAACTTTGGGGAATGGGATTTCCTGACCATCCCATTGTGGTTTTATCTGGGCCTAATTTATCCGCAGAAATTGAACAAGGTTTACCCGCCGCGACGGTGGTAGCGAGTGAAAATTTAGAGGCGGCAAAGATTGTGCAAAGAGTATTTGCTTCTAATAGATTTCGCGTTTATACCAGTTCCGATCCGATGGGAACAGAATTAGGAGGAACCTTAAAAAATGTAATTGCGATCGCGGCTGGAGTGTGTGATGGATTACAATTAGGAACTAATGCTAAATCCGCATTATTAACTCGTGCATTAACAGAAATTATTAGAATTGGAACTCATTTAGGGGGGAAAACAGAAACGTTTTTTGGATTATCGGGTTTAGGAGATATGTTAACAACTTGTAATAGTTCTTTAAGCCGTAATTATCGGGTCGGTTATGGATTGGCAGAAGGCAAAACTTTAGAACAAGTATTGACAGAATTAGGAAGTACGGCCGAAGGTGTTAATACAACTAATGTTTTAATTGAAATTGCTGATCGCGAACGGATTCGGGTACCAATTTCTTGGCAAGTTTATCAGCTTTTAAATCATCAAATTACCCCGGAAAAAGCAGTAGAAGTATTAATGGAAAGAGATTTAAAACCAGAATTTTATCTTTAGGATCTCGGAGACAGGAGATTCACAGGGCCAACCATTCAGCCTAGGGGCAAAACCTGTATTTTCTGGCCTTGTGTAATCGAGATCAGATCAACAGTTTGATCTTTAAAGATTTTTCTGCTAATATCTATCTATAGATAGAGGCACGATTGTAGGAAAGTACCCTATATTGATAACCGTACTGGGTGCAATCCTTTATTCCCTCTGGTTAGTCTGGTGGAAACGGAGAGTCAATTCAATCGATTTATCGGTTGTGGCTCTCTATTATTTTTTGGGGATTATTTTGCGTGATCCTAGCTAGACAAATGGAAAATATCTGCAAAGACTTCCCGTTCAGATATAATTCGCGTAGGATGCGGTGAATCATAAACAACTAATAAACCGGGTTGTCCTAAACTATTAAAAAGTTCTAATCTTTCCGCTTAAATAATTAATTTAAAGGCATGGCTAGAGTTGGGCTTATTTTTAACGAAAGACTCAAATTAAAACATAGAATCACTGACAGATTCTGTCTCATCCTTTCGATAGATGATTTATGGAATGCTTTTCTACACGATCAATATCATAACTAATTATATCAATAATAAAATGTCTAATTTAATTGAATTTTCTCTTTTTGCTCCTTACAATAAGGAAGCAGCTTTAATAGGGAATTTTTCTAACTGGAAAGATATTCCTATACAAAAAGATCAAGATGGTTATTTTCGGACTAAAGTTGAGTTAGAAGATGGAACCTATCAATATAAATTTCGAGTTCGTTCGAGAAGTTGGTTTTTAGAACCCGATGAATGGGTAGAAATTGTTGATCCCTACGCAACTGATATTGATGATTCAACTCAAAACGGAATTATTACTATTAAAGACGGTAAAAAAATCGTTGATACTTATGTTTGGAAAAATGATCATAAACCCTTACCGCCGGATCATAAATTAGTGATTTATGAAATGCACGTCGGGGATTTTTCGGGGGGAGAAGATGATGTCTATGCACGGGGTAAATATCAGCACGTTATGGAAAAGTTAGATTATTTGTGTGAATTAGGGGTAAATGCGATTGAATTAATGCCTGTAAAAGAACATCCTGGCGATCATAGTTGGGGATATAATCCTCGCTATTTCTTTGCTTCGGAGTCAAGTTATGGTACAACTGAACAATTAAAAAAATTGATTGATGAATGTCACGGGCGAGGGATTAGAGTGTTAATTGATGGTGTTTATAACCATTCAGAATCTTCTTGTCCTTTAACTCAAATTGATCATGATTATTGGTATCACCATAGCCAGCAAGATACTGAATGTAACTGGGGGCCAGAATTTAATTATGAACAGTATGACGAACAATTAGGGACTTACCCTGCCCGCAAATTTATTGGTGATACGGTGAAATTTTGGGTTAAAGAATATCATATTGATGGCATCCGTTATGATGCAGCCAAGCAACTTGGGAACTATGATTTTATGGGTTGGGTAGTGCAGGAAGCCAAACATGAAGCTGGGGTAAAACCCTTTTATAATGTCGCTGAATATGTGCCAGAAAGCCCTAGTATTACTAACAGTGATGGGCCAATGGATGGCTGTTGGCATGATAGTTTTTATCATATTCTAACGGATCATTTATGTGGCGATACCTTTGATTTAGAACAACTAAAAGATATTTTAGATGGTAAACGTCAAGGGTTTATGGGGCCGAATAATATTGTAAATTATTTGGGCAACCATGATCATAATCGCTTAATAGTGGAGTTAGGAAATCGCGGAATTTTTGATGATCAGGTGTTTAAACGGGTGAAATTAGGGGCAGCATTATTGATTACGGCTGTGGGAATTCCTATGATTTGGATGGGGGAAGAATTTGGAGAATATAAACCAAAAACAATTGAGTCTGCCAAACTGGATTGGAAATTATTGAAAAATGACAGTAATCATGCTTTATTTCAATATTATAAAGGCTTGATTTTTTTAAGAGAAACTAATCATGCCTTATATAGCGGAAATATTGATTTTTTCCATGAAGATTCTGATAATAAAGTTTTCGCTTATACTCGATGGAATGATCAAGGATCAAGGATAGTAGTAGTTGTCAATTTCTCTAACAACTATTTAGGAGGTTATCAAGTTGCTCACTTCCCAGCTAATGGAACTTGGCATGAGTGGACAAGTAATTATGATATTCAGTCGGGAGATGATAATATTCTGATTGATTTACCTGAATATGAAGCTAAAGTTTTTGTTTGGAAAGGATAAACTGCCACTCTAATTAGCATCTCTTAAATCCCATCCGTAGGGTGCGT
>DMPJ01000138.1:0-1841 GCA_003456035.1 Planktothrix sp. UBA8402 | reverse complement strand
TCCGCGCACGCACCATCCAAACCTTACCAAAACCGGAATTAAATCATATTATGTTTGTTGCTGTAGCTGTATTGGTGCGTGCGCGCGGCTTACGCACCCTACTTCGATGTGGAATTTTTTAAATAATTATTAAAATGGTATATAATCCGATCAGTTATTATCGTTATAAATCATAATTATGAACAATCATCAACTCCTATCTTTACCTAAAATGGGATGCGGAACTTGGGCGTGGGGCAATCGCCTATTATGGGGTTATGATCCCAGTATGGATGCACAATTGCAACAAGTATTTAACCTGTTTGTTAGTCAGGGTGTTACCTTATTTGATACGGGAGATTCCTACGGGACGGGAAAACTTAATGGTCGCAGTGAGTTACTTTTAGGACAGTTTTCTCAACAGTATCAAGGAATAAATCAAAACCAAATTTGTATCGCTACAAAATTAGCTCCCTATCCCTGGCGATTAACCCGCAAATCGATGATTTCCGCCTGTGAAAACTCCGCCAAACGGTTAGGAAAAAATGTCGATTTAGTTCAAATGCACTGGTCTACAGCTAATTACGCTCCTTGGCAAGAAGGGAATTTATTAGAAGGTTTAGGGGATTTATATGAACAGGGATTAGTTAAAGGAATTGGCTTATCTAATTATGGGCCGAAACGGTTAAAAAAAGTCTATCAAAAATTTGCAGATCGGGGGATTCCGATTTCAACTTTACAGGTACAATATTCTTTATTATCGACCTATCCAGTCACGGAATTAGGACTAAAAGAGGTTTGTGATGAATTAGGAATTAAATTAATTGCCTATAGTCCGTTAGGGTTAGGATTATTAACCGGAAAATTCTCGGAAAATAGTTCTTTACCAAAAGGTATTCGGGGGGGATTATTTAAAAAATTATTACCTGGAATTCAACCAATTTTAGCTTGTTTGAAAGAAATTGCCGATTTTCGGTCTAAAACCTTAACCCAAGTTGCTTTAAATTGGTGTATTTGTAAAGGCACAATTCCGATTCCTGGGGCTAAAAACCTAGAGCAAGCTAAGGATAATTTAGGGGCGTTAGGGTGGTATTTGGACTCAGGAGAAGTGGCAGCGTTAGATCAAGCTGTAATGCGTTCTAATCAACAAATGGTACAGAATATTTTCCAGACTTCTTGATTTTTATAAATTTTATCATTAATGATAGCCAACTCTGAACAGTTAGCAATCATTTCAACCTCTATCCTCATGCACAATATCATTAATAAAATCTAATCGTTCTTCATCATTCATATTATCCCAATCTTTCCCCCTTTTCCAAGCTAAAAGTCGCCCATGTTCTTCTCCATCTTTGGTAAACTGATCGAGGGAACCCCAACGGGACTCGATTAAAAATCCGACTAATTCCGCTTGACAAGAATAAGAAAGTTGTTTAACTAAATCTAAGACCTGTTCATAAGTTAACGTTAAGGTTGATGTTGACAATGGTTTTACCTCCAGTCTTGAATCTTGCGATCGCCTTTCTATTATAACTTTAAATTTCTTAACCTACAATAACATTAATTTGTAGGGGCGGGTTCCGTAGGGTTTTTGACATCCTACGGTTAATCTTTGTAAACCCGTCCTCCTTTTTTCAAGGATTAAAGAAAAGGGCGGGTTTATTTAGGTTAAGGGTGGGATTTTAATATTTTTGCAGAACCCGCCCCTACACATTCATGTAAAAATATTAGGGAAAATGTGAACAATCTTTTTCTAAACAACTAATAACCTCTGAACAGAAACCGCCACATCAGGAAAAGCCAGAGGATAAATGTCTCCTTGAGTTAAAATCTCTTGGGATTGATAATCACCCTGTTGAGGA
>DMPJ01000139.1 GCA_003456035.1 Planktothrix sp. UBA8402 | reverse complement strand
AGTAATCAGTAATCAGTGTAAGAGTTAAGAGTGGATAGTTAATCAACTGTTGAATTCTTTACTGATAACTGATAACTGATAATGCGGATACGTGATAACTAAAGACTTGCGCCGTTTAGGAACTGGGAAATTCAGCACGGCTGGGTTCGTCTTCAATAGATGGGTCTACGGATAGAATTTCGATATGATTAAATAAAGTGGTGACGAATGCAAAGAGCAAAAAAGGTAAAGACAGCACAACAATTAGGCCAACCGTTGCTAAAGCATAAATTTGACGGGTTGTACTCCAGAGTGCTAGGGAAGTCGCTAAGGCGATAAAGATGACAATTAGCCATATAATAATTTGGCTATAGATATCGCCATAGGTTAGTGTGCATCGGATACGATACTTTTTCAGATCTGGCATTGGCTTTATTAACGTAATATTACTTTAAACTTCCAGGTTAAGGGATTGATTCAATTTTGGAAAATTTCTCCACGTTTTAATAGTAGTTGTAATTTAACTTTACGTTCTGTCAAACTTAAGCAGTTAGGGGACGGGAGATGGGAGATAAGAGTAAATGCAGTAGTCCGTAATTTTTGATAAATTATTAATTGGTAATTATGGCTAATTTTTTGAAAATCGGCATCTGATGGTATTAATAGTATTGGATTTAGGCTTAATTTTATGGATGGGTTAGAATTATTACGACGAAAGGCAAAAGGGGAATGGAATTTTAAAGAAGTGGATTTAAGGGGTGCAGATTTACAAAATTTTGATCTGAGTAAGTTAGTCTTTATTGGGGCGGACTTGAGTGGGGCGAATCTCAGTTTGGCAAATTTAAGTCGAGCTTCGTTACGCGGGGCTAACTTAATGGGGGCAAATTTGAGTTATACGATTTTGAAACAAACCAGTTTATATGGCGCGCAAATGATGGGGGCAAATCTCTCCCATGTCAATCTAAATGGAGCAAATTTGACTCAAGCGAATTTAAGCTATACTAATCTTTATCAAGCTGATTTAAGTGACGCAACTCTATACGAAGCCAATTTAGAAAATTCTTGGTTAGTGGGGGCGGATTTACGCGATACCGATTTAAAAAAAGCCAATTTTAAGGCTGCTAATTTAACCGATGCTAACTTAACAGATGCCATTGGGTTTAATCATATTGATGCGATTATTTGCAATACAATTATGCCCAATGGTGAAGTCTTGTTATCAATGTTATAAATCAACGGTTAAGGTTTTTCCATTAACTAATACTTGATCTCCTTTCACTAATTTTCGTCCCCGTCGAGTTTCAACTTCACCATTGACTTGAACATCGCCATATTTAATCAGGATTTTGGCTTGTCCCCCGGTGGAAACTTCACCCATAAATTTAAGAAATTGATCGAGTTTAATAGTTTCAGACATTAATCAGTAATCAGTTATTAGTCATCCCATTATAGCTAAAATCCGGCTTGAATTAAAGCTTGGTCTAAATCCTCAACTAACCCTAGAGATTCAGCCATAAGCTTGAGATAAGCTAAATCTAAACACTGTCCTTGTACTTTTAATACACCCAATACATCTCGCCATTGCTTTTCGGACTGGTTTGACTTTCGCCAATATAATTTATTCAAAATTACATCTTCAGCAGAAGCTATAAAAACAGTTGCACCCGTGGGAATTTTATACTGTTGTCGTCGTTCAAATTTGATCTGTTCAAATTCCGAATTTTCTGCCATAATTAAATCAGCACGGGAGATTGTTTCTATATGGGTAACTTGTAGAATTCGCATTCGACCCGAAACCACATCATCTACACCCGAAACATAAAAACCTACTGCTTCTAATTGTAAAATTAATAACGTTAAATCTTGAGATGAAATTGAGATGACAATATCCAAATCTCTGGTGGTTCGGACTTCTCCATAAGCAATAGCAGCAACCCCTCCCGTAATATAATAAGGAATATTAAGGGACTCGAAAATCGGGTGGAGAATTTCAGCTAAAGTAATAGAATCTTGAACCCAACTCATTTCATTTCCAGTGGGAATATAATGGTGCGGACAATCTTCTGCCAACCAAGCTTCCGCAAGTTTTCGGGAAAATTGTTCCTTAGATAAATCGGAGAATCTTTGACGAAAACAACTCATGGAAAAGCGACGAGCATTTTGATTCATCGAACTTCCCATTATCAGTCGCTGTTCGGGTGTTCGTTGTTTTAGTAGCCAGAACTCCAGATAATCAACCTCCGGTGTCGTATCTTGGGATTGAGGTCGATAACCCGGTTTGATTGTAAATTTAGGGATAATTTGAGTCATTGATTAACTCTTAAAATTATAGACCAGACGAATAATCAGTNNTAGAGACGTTGTATGCAACGTCTCTACACTGATGACTGATTTTATTCGTCTTCGTCGTCGTCGTCGTCTTCGTATTCGTCATCAATTAACTCGTCATCGAGAATAGCGGATAATAAAGGATCATCTTCACTATCTTCAAATAGGAGTTTGCTACCTTTTCCTAAACTAGACGGTGCTGCTTTGGGCTCCGGGGGTAATTCCCGTTCAAAACTGTTATAAACCCGGGCGGTTTTGTCATCCAAGACCACATCCCGCAGTTCGTCCTCGTCTTCCTCATCCAGATACAACGTGCCGTTATCGAAGCCATACTCGGCATTACCCGATTCCTCATAAGCATTAAATCCAGTTCCCGCCGGAATCAGACGTCCGATAATCACGTTTTCCTTGAGACCGCGTAACCAGTCGGATTTGCCCTCAATCGCCGCTTCAGGTAAGACCCGGGTGGTTTCTTGGAAACTGGCCGCCGAAATAAAGCTATCGGTATTTAAGGACGCTTTAGTAATCCCCAATAACACAGGAGTATATTTCGCGGGCGCACTTCCGGTAATCGACATGGCATCATTAACCTGTTCCACCTGGCGCAGTTCCACCAATTCCCCAGGTAACATAGTGGTATCGCCACCATCGTCAATCCGAACCTTCGAGGTCATCTGACGGACAATTACCTCAATATGCTTATCAGAAATATCAATCCCCTGGGACTGATACACCGACTGCACCTCATTCACCAGAAACGCTTGACAATGGCGGAAACTCCCCAAAGCCGCGTCATACATCCCTTCTCCCTGTTCCAGATAATAGGCATAGAACACTTCCAGAATCTCATGGGGATTACTAGGGCCATCGGTCAGGGTTTGTCCGGCTTCTACTTTGTGGCCATCGGAGACGATGGGCGATTGACCCGATGTCAGGGGATAATCCGTGACTGTGCCATCATTTTCGATTACCCGCAGTTCTGTGACATCATCATCCATAGTCACCTGGGCAGTTCCCGGACGTCGGGCTAAAACACAAGCTTCCTTGGGTTTGCGGGCTTCTAATAGTTCTTCAATTCGGGGCAACCCTTGAATAATATCTCCGGTTTTGGCCCGTTCAAACACCAGCAACACCAGGTTATCCCCCCGTTGTACCAAGTCTCCATCCTTAATATGCAGAATCGCACCGGGAGACACCCGATAGGGCCGACCTAAGCGAAGTTTGATTTGATTGGGAAGGACATGACTGGTTCCGGTTCCGGTAACTTGATCACCTATAGCAATAACTTGACCCGACACAGGAATTGTCAACTGATCAGCAATTTCAACCCCCTCAATCAACAATTGACCCAGTTGCACCGTAGGTTTCACACCATCGGGTAAATTAATCGTCATCGTATCTCGTAGAGTCTGACGCAAGGTGATTGTAATTGGTTTTGTCCAGCTTAAGCTAAAGAAACTGATCAGGAGGCTGATTAAGCTGCTTACCAAATTGGTAAGCTCATCTACCTTCAAAGCTGCACCAGCAGCTACCATCTTTTTACCGACAAGCGCAATTTCAATTAAGCTATGAACTGCTTTATCACCCAAAACAAAACCAATCGCGCCCGCAACCGGTTGTAAGCCAGGAATAAGAATTAACTGTTTTAATTGCGCTATTAAGTCCGCTTTAGACTTCAGAAGCAGAGGAATAAGAGAGCTAAGAGTATCAATCCCCTGATTATTCATCATGTCTACAACAACTGATGCTAGGATTGCAACTGCTTTCTGAATAACTGGTACTTGAAGAATAGAGGGTAGATGGTTGAAAATCCCATCAGTAATTGTTTGAACAAGTTCAATCCGAATAGATACAAGCGGGGTTGCTAGAGTTCCTCCGGCGATAACAGGCGCAAAATGAGAAGTAAGAGAATCAGCAATTACACTGGCTAATAAATCAGCTAAAAATTCGATTGCTTCATCTAGTTTCTGTTTAAAATCAAGGCTGAAATCGATATGACTAGAGACATAAACAACTTCTCCTGATTGTGTCGCTTTTGTTCCATTAGCAAGAAACTCTCCGGCAACAACTTTATCTCCTTCTTTAACTAAAGGAATGTTTTTGACTTGCAAAGTGAACTCATCACTCTCGCGCACCACTAAACAACGGCGCACAATTTCCGACCCAGAGCGAATCCCCTGAATAATCCCGTCTTCCTTACACATAATTTCTGTGCGGGTGACAACAGCCCCCTTCTCAATTTCCAGTCCGTCGTGAACCATTAACCGTGTCAGGGTACTGCCCTGGGTGGCATCAGCGATTACATCCCGACGAATTACCAAGGATTCTAAGATTACTAACTGTAACTTCATGACATCGGGGTCATTCTCATCGGGAAGTAACTCAATATCAGCAGCTAATTGTGGGGCTTCTGTGCCAATACTAATCACTAACTGGGTGCGTAGCAGTTCCACACCTTCCACAGACCGCACCCGTTCCCCATCTTTGTAGGTTAAGCGTTGTACCGCTTGTAGGGCAATGGATTCGTTCAGAGATTCCTGAGACGGGACGGTGGGGTTTTCAGGAACGCTAAACTCCACAACGGGACGCAACAGCAAGGCTGGGCCTTCGGGAGTTTCCACATATTCCACATAATGCAAGTCCTTAGAGATAATCCCTGGAATCACCTCTTGACCAGGATTGACAATCTGACCATCAATCGCCATCACCATCTCCGGGTCATCTACCAAATGCAGTTCCCCTGGTTTGATCACGATTTCTCGCAAAATATCATTTTTCTGAGTTACTTCAATAACCCCATTGCTCTGACAGAAGATATCCTTAACCACTTCCATTCCGGCTTCCACATACTGTCCATCCTCTGTTAACAGTAAGGAAATATCCTTATTCACCTCATGGCATTCTTCAGGAATCCACAACAGAGTTCCCCCCTGGGTAACTTCATAACCCTGTTTCCCCTTACCCCGTTTGGCAACTTCCACCCCGGCGTATTTAATAATACCTCCGGTTTTGGTACGGTAGCTGTCATCCATCAATTCCGCAATCACATCATGGTTTTCCACCTTGGAACCGGGACTGACTTTAAGCAGGAAGCGATGGTTACCTGGCGTTTCAATAATATATTGTTCCCGTCCCTGCATCTGTACTAAGCGGACTAAGGCTTGATCCAGCAGTACCGAAGCGGTAATAATCTCAATTTCCCGAGGTAACTCACCTTCGGCAAACTGTTCCCGAATTCGGACTAATCCCCCATGCTCAGAAACCAGTTTGGTTTGGGCGAGAACACTTCCCGGATGCACCGGGTCACCATTTTTGACCAATGGTTCAGCCGCCGGGGGTAAATTATAAACTTCCCCTCCCAAAACCCAAATCAGACCACCCCGTTGGGCGATGCGGGTCATGTTCCCTTGACGGTCGGTTTTTTCTTCGGGAACCACATCCGCAAATTTGACTTCCCCAGCTAAGTCGGTGGCGACGTCCTTAGTGGCTTTTTCCGTTGTCTTCCGGGCTGTCCGACCCCCAGCGGCAATTTCCGCTAGGATTTCGTTAGCTTTGACCCGTTGGCCCTCTTGAACAATAATCGTTGTCCCTTGGACGATGCTGTGTTTTTCGGTATTTTTTCCGCCACCATCCACAATAATCTGGCCAGTGTTTTCCACGATGAAAGCATCATCTCCGTGACGGGTACGGAAGGGACGCACTCGCAGGGATTTAGAGAACTTGACCACCCCATCTATTCGGGCCCGGATCATCCCGGCTGCTTCGGCGGTGAATACCCCTCCGGTGTGGAATGTCCGCATGGTTAACTGGGTTCCGGGTTCGCCGATACTCTGGGCGGCAATAATTCCGATGGCTTCCCCTAAGTTAACTTTATGGCAGTGGGCCAAACTCCAGCCATAGCAATGTTGACAAACAGAACGGTTGGCTTCGCAGGTCAGAGGCGATCGCAAAAACACCTCCTCAACCCCGGCTTCTTGAATTGCTACCGCCAACTCCTCACTAACAAACTGATTTTTGACCGCCTGTTCGGACTGATAGGTGACAATTTCTCCGGTTTCCGGGTGGCGCACATCTTCCCCTAATACCCGACCCATTAACCGATCTTTGATCGGAATTAACACCTTTTCCCCATCGGTCATACTGCGAATCCGAATCCCCTTGCTGGTTCCGCAGTCAATTTCGCGTAAAATCACATCTTGGGAAACATCAACTAAACGGCGGGTTAAATACCCAGCATCTGCTGTTTTAAGCGCCGTATCAGCCAAACCTTTACGAGCACCGTGGGTTGAAATGAAATATTCCAAAACCGACAAACCTTCCTTAAAATTGGAAAGAATTGGGTTTTCAATAATTTGGCCTCCTTCAGCTCCCGATTTTTGTGGTTTAGCCATCAAACCACGCATTCCACTTAACTGTTTAATTTGTTCTTTAGATCCACGAGCACCAGAATCAAGCATCATATAAACAGAGTTGAAACCCTGATTATCGGTACTTAATTGCTTCATCAAGATTTGAGTAAGTTTGGCATTGGTATGTGTCCAAATATCGATGATCTGGTTGTAACGTTCGTTGTTGGTAATAAAACCCATGTTGTAATTGTTCATTACTTCATCAACTTGTGCATATCCATCTTCAACCAATCCAGCTTTTTCAACTGGAATCAGCACGTCACCCAAATTAAACGACAAGCCGCCTTCAAAAGCAATGCGATAACCTAAATCCTTAATATCATCAAGGAATTTTGCAGTAACAGCAGTACCACATCTTTTATATATTTTACCAATAATATCACGAAGTGACTTCTTGGTTAATATTTCGTTTATAAA
>DMPJ01000414.1 GCA_003456035.1 Planktothrix sp. UBA8402 | reverse complement strand
TATTCGGAACAAAAAACCCAGGAGGTAAGGATTTTTCAACCACGGGATGGCGACCTTCAATAATTTTAACTTCTCGACTATTCACCATTTCAGGACGACAATAACCTTGATAGACTGCAATATCCGCTAACCCGGATAAAACATCAATTGCGGCTACCGCCCGAGACACATCTCTAATTAATTCTGAGTGTTCTCCGACTTCTAATCTTAATCGCAGAAAAATCTCATATTCTAATTGGTTTAAATCGTCTTTTGCGGTTAAAATTCTGGCTTCTCGTTCTTTTAATTCCGGGGTAATAAATCGTTCTTCATTGGTTAAGGTTTGTTTTCTAATATAATCATTTGGAGCTTGATCTAATTTAGATCGTGTTATACTAATATAATAGCCAAAGGCTTTATTAAAACCTACTTTTAAAGTAGAAATTCCGGTGCGTTCCCGTTCTTGAATTTCTAAATTTGCTAACCATTGTTGATCTGCTTCTGCTAATACCCGCAGTGCGTCTAATTGTTCATCCATTCCCGAACGAATTATCCCCCCTTCTTTCAAATGTGGGGGCGGAGAATCTACTAAATAGGATTGAATTTTATGGGCTAATTCTTCTAAAATTGGTGGCACAGTTTGTAGGGATTTTAAATAGGGAGAATGACCCCGACTGACTAAAACTGATAATTCCGGTAATTTGGCTAAGGAATCGGCTAAAGCGACTAAATCCCTAGCATTTGCAGTACCATTTCCCGCCCGTCCGGTTAACCGTTCTAAATCATAAATTTGCCGGAGTAACTGTTGCATTTGAAACCTTAATTCGTGGTTTTCAACTAACTCTTGAATGGTGTCATGACGCGCCCTAATTCCTCGCAAATCTAATAATGGTTGTAATAACCAACGACGCAACGCCCGTCCTCCCATAGCGGTGCTAGTTTTATCTAAAGCCCATAATAAAGAACCGTGTAAAGTTCCATCCCGAACGGTTTGGGTAATTTCTAAATTGCGGCGACTTTGATAATCTAAGATTAAATAATCGGTAATTGTATAGGTATGAAGTCTTTGTAACGGAACTTGATTTTCCCGTTGAGTATCTTCTAAATAATCTAATAATCCTCCGGCGGCGCGCACTCCTAGAGGTAAATGATCACAGCCTAACCCTTCTAAAGAACGCAGTTGAAATTGTTCTAAAATTTGGTTTCTAGCTTCATTTAAACTAAACGGAAATTGCGATCGCAACGAATAACAAAAACAATTCGGTAAACAGTCAGGTAACTGACTCGATTTTTCCCCAGGACGCAACATTTTCCCTAAATCCGGGGCATTAATTGGAAACAACACTTCCGACGGTTGTAGACGCATTAACTCCTGGGTAAGTTGTTCTAAATTTTGGGATTGTGTGGTTAAAAATTCCCCCGTAGAAATATCAGAATAAGCTAAACCCCAATGATCTCCAGCAATTACAACTGCTGCTAAATAATTATTTTTACGACCTTTAAGCATTCCATCATCCGTCAGAGTTCCAGGGGTTAAAATTCGGGTAATTTCTCGACGAACTTGGCGTTTTTCTCTAGCCGCAATTTCCGCATCTTCAACTTGATCACAAATCGCCACCGCATAGCCTTTTTCTAATAGCATGGTAGCATAGCGTTCGACTGCATGATGGGGAACACCCGTCATCGGAACTCGCCCGATTTCTTTGCCTCCATGTTTTGTAGTTTGCACTAATTCCAATTCTTGCGCTATTGTGATAGCATCTTGGAAAAAACACTCAAAGAAATCTCCCACCCGAAATAATAGTAAGGCATGGGGATATTGCTCTTTGACTTCGATATAGCGGTGCATCATTTCCGATAACTTTTCCCAATCAAGCTGGCGATAGTCTGCATTTGGAGGAAGCGAATTATCGGGAATTAAGGATGCAGAAGACGCACTAGGAGGAACGCTCATAATTTTTTGAAGATGCAAGCCAAGACTAACCTTTAAGACTTTAGCGCGTTTAGTACCTTTCTGCCAACGGTAGCACTTTAGTTTAAACTTTAACTCATGCAAATCCCAGCCTACCACAGTCGTCAGACTGTATTTTTCAAGTGAGACGCGATCGCTTTTTATCAAAAAACCTAGCCCTGCAATTGGCTAGTATTTATGCCTTTCTCAGTAGTATTTGGATTTTTTTATCCGATCAAATACTGCAATTTCTCGTGCCTAATTCCCAATCTTTGACTCTGATTCAGAGCATAAAAGGAGGAGCCTTTGTTGTAATTACGAGTATGATTCTCTACTATTTTGTGCGGTTAGAAACTCGTCGTTTAGAGAATTCAGAACAACGGTATCGAACTTTATTTTTTGCCCATCCCCAACCCATGTGGGTGTATGACCTAAAAAGCCTTAAATTTCTAGCTGTTAATCAAGCAGCAATTCAACATTATGGCTATTCACAAGCAGAATTTATCTTGATGAAAATTACAGAAATTCTAGCTCCTGAAGAAATTCCGCGACTATTAGAAAGCCTATCTAAAATTGAGATGGGACTGAATCAAATTGAACTCTGGCGACATCATAAAAAAGATGGCACATTAATAGCAGTAGAAGTTACGCGTAATACTTTAGATTGGAAAGGAAAATTAGCTGAAGTCATCTTAGCGCAAGATGTCACAGAAAGGTTACAAACAAAAGCTCAACTTGAACACTATGCTTTTAATGATTTACTCACCGGATTAGCTAACCGAAGTTTATTATTAGAACGCCTACAGTTTGCTATTAGTTATCCCTCAAAACGATCAAATACTTTTGCTGTTTTATGCTTAGATATTGATCGATTTAAGCCCCTTAAATATGCCTTTGGTCATCTATTGGCAGAACAACTATTAATTGCAGTCGCCCAGAGGCTCAAAACCTTTATCAGTCCCAGGGATATAGTAGCAAGAGTGGGAACTGATGAATTTGCAATTTTATTTACCGATATTGTCAATTCTAATATTTTAACCGAAAAAATTGAAAGCATTCATGCTGCTTTAGATTTTCCTTTTCGGTTAGATACGGTGACAATTTCATCAGCTACCAGTATTGGTGTGGTTTTAGATCAATTCCAGAGTCAACGTCCAGAAGATTATCTCCAAGCCGCCGATACTGCCATGTATTATGCCAAACAAAAAGGACGAGGAACAACGGTATTTTATGAACCTAGTATGGCAAAAGTTGTGGCTGAACATCTGCAATTAGAAGCCGATTTACAACGGGCAATTGAACGTCGACAACTGAGTTTAAATTATCAACCCATTGTCTCCCTTGAAACTCAAGAAGTGGTAGGTTTTGAAGCCTTAGTGCGTTGGCATCATCCCCAACGGGGATTTGTGTCTCCAATTCAGTTAATTAACTTAGCAGAAAAAGCCGGATTAATTGTCTCTATGGGACAATGGGTTTTATCCCAAGCCTGTCAACATTTATTACAATGGAAAACCCAATTTCCTAACCTATATGTGAGTGTTAATCTTTCGGAAATTCAATTACGACATCCGAGTTTAATTCAAGAAGTTAAACGGGTCTTAGATTCTTTACAACTTCCCCCCTTTAGTCTAAAATTGGAAATTACAGAGAGCAGTTTGATGGAGAATATTACCTGGTCAACCGGATTATTACAACAGTTAAAAGCCCTTAAAATTCAGTTATTAATTGATGATTTTGGTACAGGATATTCTTCTCTAAGTTATTTACAACAGTTACCCGTAGATACCTTAAAAATAGATCGCTCTTTTGTCAAGAATATTAAAGTTGAAAATAAGGATTTTGAGATTGCTAAAACCATTATTAATTTAGCTCATAGTTTAGGTTTAGAAGTCGTAGCCGAAGGAATTGAAACTGACCAGCAAGTAGAAATTTTTAAACAACTCGGCTGTGAATTTGGACAAGGATATTTATTCTCTCCCCCCCTGACCCAGAAGGAGGTGATGAATTTTCTCAACCAAAATCGTTGAAATAACCGTCCTATATGTTCGCCTCAAAACCGTTAAAATAAAATAGCAATTGGAGTAATAATTAAAAATCTAATGGCAAGAGGCGACCAAATCTATATTTTTCGAGAATTTTGGAATTTCGAGGGTTTATACGAACATCATGGCATTGATTTTGGCGATGGCACGGTGATTCATTATCGCAAACCCAGCGAAATTATTGAACGAACTTCAATAGAAACTTTTTCCAGAGGTAAAAAAATTCATATCCGACAGTATCCCATTCGTTATATTGCGGATACCGTGCTTAACCGCGCCCAAAGTCGTTTAGGAGAAAAACAATATAATCTATTGTTTAATAATTGTGAACATTTTGCGACTTGGTGCGTGACCGGGGTTAGTAAAAGTCAACAGGTTGAGAATTTTATTCCCCTGCTTCGTGATATTAATATTGATACCTTATCCGAGCCTTTGAAACAAGCTTTCATGGGAACACCACCGAAAGACACCAATCAATTTTTAAATCAAGCCTTAGCGGAAATTCGTGTGGCTTGGGATGATATTCATCCTCAATATAAACAAGCCTTAGCCGAGATGAATTCTTGGCATCAAGTCGCTATGGAAGCCTTAAAACGAAATCGAGAAGATTTAGCAAAAGAAGCCATTAAGCGAAAACTAAATTCCAAAAAACGAGCAACAGAATTAGAAGAAAATTTGGAAAAGTTAGCCTCCATGACTCAAAAGTTGCTCCAAAATCAAACGGATAATGGGTAATTACGAATTACGAATTACGAATTACGAATGGGGGAATAAACTGATACAAAAAAACCTTAGACAGATATTGTCCAAGGCTTTTTTGCAGATATAATGCTTTTAACTGGGGCGAAAGGATTCGAACCTCCGGATGTCGGGACCAAAACCCGATGCCTTACCACTTGGCGACGCCCCATTGCTTCACAGTTATTAATATTAGCATCACCTACCCTGGATTTGTCAAGGGTTTTTGCCAAAAATTTTTCATTGTTTTTGAATAATTCTCTCAAACCATTGATATATAAGCCTTTCAGTTATTTTTCTATTGATGTTCATTTTCAACATAAGGCAAAATAAAGAAAATTGATTTTAAGCCTTTATCGCTTATGTTCCGTAATCCGATCTCAACAGAGTTGTTTGTTGTGGTTGTCGTGCGTTCTGGCAACCGCTTTTTGCTAATTCAGGAAGTCATGGGCAACCGTCCCTGGTATTTTCCCGGCGGACGAGTGGAACAGGGGGAAACCTTTGTTGCTGCGGCTAAACGGGAAACCCTAGAAGAAGCCGGAATTCCTATCATTCTTGATTAGAAGAATTACCCTTAAGAACTAAATTTGTAAAACCAATTATTTCCGAGGTATTAACTCAGGTAAAAATTTACCCCTTACAATTAATTATGCCCTACCCGTAGGCTGCTCCATCAACGCGCACGCACCAAAATATTATCTAAATAATTAGAGTTTTGATGATTGTAGCTCATCCTACATTATTCTATGGGAACCAATAATAAACTCCCTTCAAAATCCCCTGATTTAGCCGGGGAATTAAACCGCCAATATTGTTGATATTTATTCAAAAAACTTTGCCCAATAATACCATCAATTTGTAATAAATCCAAAACCGGAGATGATAAAATAACCGCTTCTAAATTATTTTGTTCATAACCATGAATTGTGACTTTTTCCAAACGAGAAACTTCTGCATCTTCCAAACCACAAAAACCCTGAACTTGAATCTGTTGACGATTAGAATTATTGAGTTTTATTTGATTAGCCAACTGTTTAGAAATAAAAATTGTATCAGCACCCGTATCTAATAGAAAAGTAAACGGCCCCTTACCATTAATATTAACAGTAGTTAACATCACCCCCAAACGACTTTGTAAAGGGATAGCTTCAACTACAGATTCAGCCGGTAAAGGAGAAGGATTCAATAATTTTAATTGACGGGTTTTAGGATTTAATTGAAGATCAAAATTCCTTAAAAAATCTATCCCCAAAACACCAGATAATTCCTCTGGAATTACAGTAGTAGAAAATTCCAAACCCCGCAATTCTTCCACACGAACTTGATTAATTACCAACGGCGGTAAATGGTGTAAAATAGCATTCATATTCGGACAATCATCTCCCGCTACGGCATAGGCTAAACTCTGATTAGAAATCGGTTCTCCTTTTAACCCTAACTCCTGAACCAGAGTAGTTGCAATCATCGTTGTAGATGCACCCGTATCCAATAAAAAACTACCGAATTTTCCCCCAATATTAAGTTGTAAGGTAAATACTTGACTTCCTTCTAATAGTTTGAGTGGAATCGTAGCCTGACCAATAGTTTTGGGATTAGGTAAATTTAAACCCTCAAGTCTGACGATCGCATTTAAAGAAAAAACACTCAATGACATTGTAGGATTTGAGTCCAAAATGTTATGAACTAAGGGAATTTCTACACTAGGGGAAAAAGTAATAATTGGGCTTGCCAAACCCTTAATAGATAGGGGAAAAACCCAAACTAAAGTTACGATAAAAGGAGTCAAGCATTTCATTAGCTATAAAGAGCTTGATAACAAGCATCAGAAAGTTCAAAATTTGCCGTTACATTCTGGACATCATCCAAATCATCTAAAATATCCATTAATTTCATCAGCGATCGCGCTTTTTCAATATCATCAATTTCAATGATATTATTAGGAATCCAACGCCATTCTGCCTCAATAACATTAAATTTCTGTTCCTTTAAAACTTGAGTTAACTGTTCTAAATTCGTGATTGTTGTATAAACTTCCGCCCCATCAGTATCATTAACAGGCGTTAATTCATAAGATTCAGCTTCCCCTTCCAATAAGGTTTCTAGGAGTTTTTCTTCATCAATTGGCCCAGATAAAGTCACAACACCTTTCTGGTCAAACATCCAACTCACACATCCAGTTTCCCCCAAGTTACCGCCATTTTTACTAAAAGCAACTCGTAAATCCGCCGCCGTGCGGTTGCGGTTATCGGTGAGTCCTTCAATTAAAATCGCCACACCTTCGACCCCATACCCTTCATAACGAATAAATTCTAACTCAGAAGCCCCCGCCCCTAGTTTCCCCGCACCTTTTGCGATCGCCCGTTCAATATTATCATTAGGAATTGCAGCAGCCTTGGCTTTTTCAATCGCAGTTCGCAATTGAAAGTTTCCCGCCGGGTCAGCCCCTTGACGCGCCGCTACAATAATTTCCCGCGAAATTCTAGCGAATACTTTACCCTTAACAGCATCCACTCTCGCTTTTTGGCGTTTAATATTCGCCCACTTACTATGTCCAGCCATATTTGAAAAAAATCACAGCAAAATATTATTCTAATAATGATATAATAATTATGATTTATCAAAGCGGTATTATTTATACTTGTCAACACTGAGGATGTTTAACTAATAAAGTATATCTTTGAACATCATCGGGCAAGATTTCTGTAATATGCTAAGATTATAACGGTTATATAATTGTATTTGAATGGAGGCAATCAATATGTTATCAACTGATGTTAGACAAGAATCCATGATCAAAAGAATTGAGCAAGTTGTTTCGATTTTAATGGAAGAACGTCTTTTGTTTAAAGAAAAACTGAATCAGTCAGAAATGATTAAAGAGTTATTTAAACTCTTTCAAGAAAACTTACCTTTTGAAAAATTTAACACGATGTCAGATCAGGAATTAAAGAAACATTGTAGTCTGATTATGGTGACAGAAGCAGTGGCGGGAACTTTGAATGAATTAACACCTGAACAAATGGCTATTTTTGATGAAGTAATTAAACGGAAATAAATGAGTATGAGTTATTTATTAGATACTAATATTGTTTCCTTATCCCTGAAAAATAATCTTAAAGTTAAGGAAAAGCTCAAACAATTAGAATCTCAAAAAGAATTACTCTGTATCAGTTGCATTACTTATTTTGAAATTAAAAGAGGATTATTTGCAGTAAAAGCAACTAAACAACTAGAGAGATTTAATGAATTTTGCCAAGATTATCAAATTATTTTATTAGATGATTTAGCGATTTTAGAGAAAGCAGCCGAAATTCATGCCAATTTAAGGTTAAGAGGATTACCGATCCAAACAGAAGATATTTTAATTGCTGCTACTGCTATGGTTAAAGGTTTAATTCTGGTTTCTAATGATAGTGATTTATTGAGAGTTGAGGGTTTAAGTTTAGAGAATTGGGTAGAGTGATAAGTTAAAGTTTTGTTGAAGGTGTTATATAGCGATCGCACCCTAAACAACCCTAAAATAAAAAGCGATCGCACTATGAAGGAATTTCTACTAATTCAGCAATGCGATCGCCCAGACGAATAAAATGTTTAGGATTAAGGGTTAATATTTTATTAATTTCCATTTTTATGGCTGCATGAGCGATTAAATTATCATAAATTGCTCCACCAGTCAACCCTAAATTCACCATGTTTTCTATGATTTCATAATAATCATCTTCTGTTAGAGAAATAATCTGAAATTCTTTGAGATTCTCTTTAATAAGCCGTTGAGTTACTTGAGGGGAAAAACGAGGTTGAGACGGAAAAGAAGATAGAACCGAGAATAATTCAGCCAGGGTATGAGTGACAATAAATCCCTCTATTTCTGCGGTTTTAACCTGTTCTAACCATGACCAACAAGGAAAATGCTGAGGATGTTTAACTAATATAGAAGCGACTAAAACAGAAGTATCAAATAATATTTTTACCATGACATTAATTGATTTGTTCTTTCATTTCTAAGTTCTTCAATTACTGTATTAGCATCGGTCAATAGTTCTGCATCAGAAACTAATACATGACCTTCATAGTAAAGTAATGCTTCTTCTTTAATCGGGTTTAAGATTATTTTTCCATCTTGAATTTCCAAAGATAGTTTTGATTCCTGATCTAAGCCTAATTGTTGTCTAATAATTTCGGGAATTTCAATAAATCCTGATTGATTTAAGGTGACTAAGTTCATACTTTTTTCCTAACCTAAAGTTACCTGTTTATATTATAGCAGCGATCGCACTCCTAACTCCCTTACACCTCAAGAAGCGATCGCACCCTCAACACTCCTACATTCCCAACAAGCGATCGCATAATGATCGGTTTGATATACACAGTAATCTATGTTAAACTTAAGAGAGGAAAAAGTATGTAAATATTATTTTAATGGAAATTACTAAATTGTCAAGTCAAGGTCAAGTTACTATTCCTCAAATCTTAAGAGATCAGTATCATTGGGAAGCGGGTCAAGAATTAATCATAATTCATTGGGGTGATGGAATTTTATTAAAGCCTAAAAAAACTTTCCCAGAAACAACATTAGATGAAGTTGCTGGGTGTTTGAAGTATCAAGGAAAAGCCAAAACAATTGAAGAAATGGATCAAGCAATTGCTCAGGGAATAGAAGAATTATGGAATCAATGATCTCTAGCGATCGCATTAACAACTTTACTCCAAATCAAGGGGATTAAAAGTAATTGAAGATTGTGCGCTATGACGCAGATAAAGAATATAAACTATATCCTCTCGAATGGTGAAAATAATCCGGTATTTATTCCTTGATTTCCCATAAATGATTTGTCTAATTTCTTCAGGAAAATCATCGTTTTCTCTAGCTAAAGCAAAACGTTTTGGCTTATCTTGCAAAGTAGCAATAGTATTCATTAAATCTCTAAACCATTGATCAGCATAATTAGGGTTAAGATTTTTTAACCAAAGATAAGCAGATTCTATTTCTAGTTTAGCATTCCGGGTTAATTTAACTTGAAATTCCATGTTTTTGCTGCATTTCTTCGATGAATTGATTTAGGGTTTGTGTGTCACCTGTTGCTATATCTTCTAATCCTTTTTTAATCCCAATAATAGTTTCTAATTTCTCGATAAAATCCAATAATTTCTGATAAGATCCAGCATCTTGTACTACTAATTCAGCTTTCCCATTAACAGTTAAAACGATAGGATTACCTGTTTCTTTCATCTGGGTAATCATTTCATTTGTATTCCGTTTAAAGGTTGAGAGGGATTGAATATCTCGATTTAGATTAATCATGGTTGGGGACTTTGCACTAAATTTGCATTTAATTTAATGTTAGCACAAAATAGCAAAAGCGATCGCACTCTCAACACTCCTACAATAAAAAGCGATCACTATGTGATCGGTTTGATACACTAGCGATCGCCTTCAAAACTATACACCAGATAAAAATGACATTTATTGACTTTATTATTTTTTTCATAATCATCCTAATTTTAGTCTTATTTGGAATTAGAAAACGAGGAATTTTATCTAGTTTTACTGGTGGTAAACTTGATGAATATCTTAACCGATGGGAGGTTTATGCACCACAATCTTACCAGAAAATACGAGCAACCAATGATATTCAGATAATTGCTGAAAAGACGGGGTTTTCTCAGGTTAAAATTGCAAAAATTAAGGAACATATATTTTTTAAAGAACATCAATTAGATGATGGTATCAGGTTGTTTGATCCTGATCCTGATATTGCTGATGCTTGGTTTAGG
>DMPJ01000554.1 GCA_003456035.1 Planktothrix sp. UBA8402 | reverse complement strand
CGTCACAGCGTGAGATTGACGGGGGAGTGTCAAAAATGCCTTGCGTTAACCCCGCAAATAGAGCTAGAATAGTATGTTATTGGCCTTAATAGTGTATATAAATTTATTCCAGCTAGGCTTCACCAGCCCTTGCCTAAAGGCCCTCGTTTAGTGCGTAGCTTCGACCTCACATTAACTTTTGAATTCAGGTTGAAAGTTTCCCCTTCTTATTGGGCAAACTCCCTAACCTTACATCCCCTTAAAGCCGAGTGTGGTCAAGATTAATAATAAACTAATGAACCAGCCCTACCAACCCAGGATCTTGTCATGCCTACTCAAGTTGTCAATTACCCTAGAGGAGAAAGTTTAGAACTGTTGCACCAATATCAACAGTCTCCTTCAAAAGATATCCGCAACCGGATTGTTCAGTTAAATATTGGATTGGTGCGTAAGGAGGTACACCATTGGGTGAACCAGTGCACGGAGAGTTATGAAGATTTACTTCAAGTTGGTTGTATTGGCTTAATTCGTGCTATAGAGCGATTTGATTTGTCTAAAGGTCATGCCTTTAGTTCCTTTGCGATTCCCTATATCCGGGGTGAAATTCAACACTATTTAAGAGACAAAAGCCCGTCGGTTAGAGTTCCCCGTCAATGGTTGGCTTTACAACGGCAATCTTTGAAGGTAATTCAACAACTCCATTTAGAACTCAAGCGTCCGCCAACGGATGCGGAAGTGGCGGAGGTATTAGGAATTTCTGTGAACGAATGGAATGAGGTTAGACTGGCTAACAGCAACCGTTCCGTACTTAGTTTAGATGCTCCGATTCAAGATGGGGAAGATGGAACTACCTGTTTGGGGGAATTAGTTCCCGATAGTCGTTATCGTAGTTTTCAGTTGGCGCAAGAGGATCAAATTCGTGTACAGCAGGCTTTAGCCAAGTTAGAGGACGGAACTCGCAAGGTTTTAGAGTTTGTGTTTCTGTATGATTTAACCCAAAAAGAAACCGCAGAACGTTTGGGAATTAGTTCGGTAACGGTTTCTCGCCGAGTTAAAAAGGGGTTGAGTTCTTTGCAGAAAATCATGTCTGGTGGTGAGTAAGCTGTTCAGCATTTAAACTGTATATACTAGGGAGCGAGGACGCTCGCACTACGGGCTGGTTTTTCAATAGCAATAGCGATCATCATTGGGTTTGGTGTTTTCTTTTCCGATGCGGGTCACACCGAGAACGGTGGAAATAATCACGCAGCGTTTAGTTGTTCCTAGGTCGGGATGGTACAAGCCAATACGTCCGAGGGCTAATAAACTGGTTTGGGTGCATTCGTCGTTGGGGGAGTAGACGGGACAGCCTTTGTAGTTGAACAGGGCGCGGTACATTGTGCCAGACTCGCTGACTTTGTTGGTGGTTGGGTTAATTTTACGCAGGCTGGTTTCGAGTTTGCCCTTGGGGTTGGGTTGTTTATCATCAATCATAATACCGGGTTCTAGGGTTCTCCAACTGCCAGCCGGGAGTTCAACTGGAGGAATACTGGCGGGATGGAGGACAAATAGGATGTTTTTGGGGGTTTCGTTGATGCTGACTTGCCATGCGGTTTTTTCCCGTTTGGCGTTGCTTTGAGCCATTTTCAATGCCCATTGCAGTTGTCCTGTGGAGGAGGCGAGACGATGACGGTAAATGAAACCTAACCAACTGGGGATAGCAATGGCACTAAGAACACCAATTATGGAGACAATAATTAGTTGTTCAATTAGGGTAAATCCGCTATTAGAGGAGGTTAAGGAGCGATCGCAGGTCTTTTTTTGATTGATCATTTTAGCACACCTGATTTCAAATGAAATAGTTATGTTTGTTGAACGAACCTAACTACCAGTTTGCTAAAAATCAGAGGCTTTGACTAGGTGAAATTTACTGATCTTTTAAAATTATTTTGAACATTGAAATATTAATCAATCTGTGGATATTACGGAGTTATAGTGGTTGTTGTGGCTATCCTGACAGGGATTGAGCCTAATTTAACCACAAAGACACCAAGACACAAATAAGTTGTAAACCACGCTATTTGCTGATTGCTATAATTGTAATGCCGCCAGGTGGCGGCATCCATTGGTGTCAACTTCAGAAGTTGACACTGATGGGTGAAATCGCGATCGCATTCTTTCAACTATTTAGGGCGAGGGGGGAGTGGGACAACCTGTTTTTGCATCAGTGCCTTCTGCGGTTCTTGTTGCTCCTAAAATCGTTTGTACAATTATGCAGTTGCGGGAATTTGGACTACCTTTAGGGTAAACAACAACGCTAAAACCATCTGTATTCTTAGGGGGTGTACTTTGATTCAAAGTTTTTGGATCTTTAACAGTTCCTAGGTGATCGAAAGTAATTGTATTTTTGACTGTTCCATCAGCTTGAGAATAAATTTTGAGCATATTCTCTTTAATTGCACCGTCAAGACTCAAAGATTGCCATTGTTTCTCAGCATCTGGTGTATCTTTTTTGTAAATACTATACTTTGGTGGATCTTTATCGGGATCGAGATCAAATTGTAGTACATAGTCAGATTTATTTCTCTTAGCTTCTGCTTGAGCAGTTTTAATAGCTTGAGATACCTGATTATTAACACTTTTAATCCGTTGTCCGGTTGTAAATGCTTGCCAACCAGGAGCGGCGATCGCACTTAGAATGCCAATCATTAAAACCACAATTAATAATTCAATCAGACTAAATCCCTGATCAGATTGAACGGGATTTTTTTTTAACCGATTTATTAACAGCCTATTTAATATTTGTTGAGTTTTCATAATTAATCCTTTATAATTTTTGAGTTAATTCTAATTTGCCAGACCACTTAATCCTCGCAATTGAACTGATGATTTTGGACAATAGGGTGGTGAGTTAGGTTTCTCATTAGGATCACAAACATTAGGGCCAGTGGGACAACAGGCTGTAGCGTCATTACGTCTCATTGCATTTGCCTGAATTGTTAATTTAGCTAAGTTATTTGTTGAGCTATCATCCAGTTTGAAATCTGGAATGTAGTTAACTAAAACAGTTTTTGTAGCGGCCCCTATTTTTATTTTGTCAGTAACATTCTTTAAAGGGTCAGACAGAGTAAAAGCAGGATCATACGCACTATTGGGTTTTTTATTATCCGTAGGATCTCCAGCGTAGCTTTTAAGTTCTGTTCCCAGTTCTGCCTCGGTATAGTAGGTTCCATCAGATTTTTTTAACCCATCAGAAATTTCATACCGAACTATTCGACTAGGACAAGGTTTATCTGAAGCTGAAGGTTGACACCAAATTGATGTTTTATCTGTTTCTGGTGGAAGTAAGTGATAACTCACTAATGATAAAACGTAGGTATCATTACAGTTCCTTGGTAGTGTTGCAGTGTAGGGTTTTTGATTACACTTGTTAGGCAGTACAGCAGAATCTACAGGAACAGCATCTTCTACTAATTTCCGTTTCCAAAAAACAAGAACAGGTTTTTCATTATCAGGAGTTCCAGTCTTTGGTAAAAAACTACTAGCTATTAGACTTTGAATTTCATCAGTAGTTATAATAGTTCCTGATGATGTTGTTTCTTGTTTCTTGGGAACATAAATATAGAGAGCTTGACTAACATCTTCTCCAATATAATCTAATGCAGATTGGATTTCTTCTTCGGTGTTGGCTTTGGCACTTTCTCTTTGATCATCATTTAATAGACCAAGCACCATTCCCATTAATGGCGTGATCACAATAAAAGCAATAATCGTACCGACTAATAGTTCTATCATTGTCATGCCTTTGACTTGATAGTGTTGATCAAATTTTGCCGGACTTGACCTAACTTGATGTTTAAGTAATAATTTTAGAAAGATACTCATTTTTATTGCTCCATTAACTTAAGAAAAGTAGGTGAATTAAGTTAGACTTAAAATATTACGGTCAAGGTCAAGGTAGTTTTAGTCGTTCTTGAAGATTTTCAAAGGTTGCACCTGACGGTAAAACTTCTGTTGTCATCATAATTAAAGGTAAACTACGATTACCTAAAGCATTTGTTGTTAAACTATCCGATTTTAGAGGATCATCACTATTAGTTGGTGTTTTAAGAGTAATACCTGGGCCAAAAGAGTTAGCCCGATAAACTCGAACTGCTAATTGATAGCTCTGAGTTGTTGTAATAGTGGAATTAGGGGTCTTGTCATAGACAATTCCTTGCACGACCATATCTGTCACACTAGGAGTTCCACTTGTACAACCTCCCCCATCAAAATCCATGCAATATAACCCAGATGGAGTTGTGCAGGGGATCAGGATTTTGTCAGCAGTTGCTAAGGTTGGAGCATCACACTGTAAACTTGCATTTGCTGGAGGGCTAGTAGTAAGCCAGGATGATTT
>DMPJ01000009.1 GCA_003456035.1 Planktothrix sp. UBA8402 | reverse complement strand
ATAAATCCGTGATCACCGGGGAATTACGAATTATGAATTACGAATTACGAATTACGAATTACGAATTACGAATTACGAATGGGTTTTGGGTGATATTCAGCGAGCGAGGACGCTCGCACTGCTTCTCCTCCCCCTGCCTCCCCTGCCTCTCCTGCCTCTCCTGCCTCCCCTGCCTCTCCTGCCTCCCCTGCCTCCCCTGCTCCCCCTGCCCTTTAAGGTTCTGTTTTGGGAGTTGCAGTTGGAGGGAGTTGAGTGCTAGGCGTTTTAATTTTAACAAAAATATCATAACGGCTGGTGCGATCGCTTATAATTGCTGTGGTTAATCCAATTGATTGAATCGCATCAATCCATAACTTTTGATCCGGGGGAAGTTGGGGTAAAGATAGAGTTTTAATATTCGGATCAAACACCCGTTCAAGATTTATAAAAAAGTTGCCATTATTGGGGTTTAATCCCATCGGAATAGTTTGCTGAAATAGCGGATTAGAGGTGATTTGAGCTTGAGGTGAAGGCACAATTTGATCTGCTACCGCTCCTCCCAAAGTTATAAAAGCGACATCGGGTTCTAACCAACCACGAGTCACCATAAATCCCCCAAAGGGAGACACCCATTGCACCGCCGATTGCTCCTTAACTTTAGTTTCACTAACCTTAAATTTCTTATTCTTCATCACCTCATCTAACTGGGTTAAAGCTTTATCCGCAGCATTGCGATCAGAAACCTTCACCATTAATACTAACCCCGCCACAAATCTTTCCAACGCTCTCGGATTTGGATTAGCTGGAACTAAAGATAAAGAAAATTCCCCCCCCATCCAATTCAGAACATCTTTTTCTAACTCCATCCCCGTTGCTGATTTAAAACTCGAACTCAAAACTTGAGGATTCAAGGGCGCTATCGGATTAGCATTTGCACCGTGAGTATAATCTTCCCAAACCCGTTTTAAATTACTTCCAGAAACCATAATTAATGTATTTTCTGGAATTCGCGCTAGAATCTCTTGAGCTTTATTTTCAACGGTAAATTTTTTCTGACTATTCGGTTTTAACCAAGATACGGATTTTAAACCAACTCCCTGAGCTTCTAAATTAATATTAGTAGCTAATCCTTGATGCTGTTGTACCTGTTCTAAATTTTTATCAGGAATCGGATTAGGAGAACGATAGGAGGCAATCTTTGTGGCTACGGGAATATTTAGGTAAACTTGAGCAAAAGGATTAGTAGTTTTAATCGTCTCTAAACTAGCAGCATATCCAGGGGTTTTCGCTAAGGAATCCGAACCTCGATAAGTATCAATTATACGTTCAGTTGCATTCGGATCAGTAGTAACAACTAAAAAATCTTGTCCCAGGACAGAAATCGAATAATTCTGTTTAGGATTTCCCTGAGTTTCAATAATATCAACCCCTCGATAAGATCGCTGAGTCGTTTGGCCCTGTTGTAGTGTTCTCGGTCGTGATAATAATTCTTTAGCTTTGGTGGGGTTAGCAATAGGAAATACCATCACCATCGCCTGTTGATTTAGGGTGGTAGAAACCTCTGGTGTCCGAGGATTGGCAGAGATTAAACTAGGATTAGGTAAAGATGCGATCATCACTTCTTGACCGACCCAAGGCTGAATATCCTGTTGATAATTATAGCCATTGTCTGTAAATACCCGATTTTGCCAACCCTTGAGGATTTCTTGCAACGCCGCTTGAGATGGGACTGTACCGTATTGGCTTAATTTATCCCATTGTTGGCTATTTGTGGAGAGGGATACAGCCACCATTGCTTCCTGGGGGACAACATTCGCACCCAGGGGAACACCTTCTAAAAATTTACGCGAAACTAGACCGTAGTAGGCTGCAATTCCACCTCCGACCAGCAGCGTCGCAACTCCCACAGTCAAAACTAGATTGGGTTTGATTTTTTCGATCATGAATGGCAAAGATGGGTTTAGGCAACCAGTAAACAAGTTAATTCGGTATCGAGGGGAATTTTAACCCAGGTGGTTACACTTTGCAAATTCATGCTTGATCAATAGAAGCGATCGCATCAGGGTAGAGGTAGTGAGTCCTTTAGGACTCTGATCTTGTAGTGAGTCCTTTAGGACTCTTAGCCCTAAAGGGCTCACTACGTTATTTTATCTTGATCTTGAGGATCGGAAATACTATTAAACCAACCTCGTTTCCAGAAGAAGAAAAATAACCCTAAAGCGATGAAAAACATCATTGCCAAACAGACGGGATAACCCCAATACCAATTAAGTTCGGGCATATTCAAAACAGAAATTTCTGTATTAAAGTTCATTCCGTAGACCCCAGCTACAAAGGTTAGGGGAATAAAAATTGTCGAAATCACGGTGAGCAACTTCATAATTTCATTCATTTTATTGCTCATCGAAGACATATAAATTCCCATTAAATCCGAGGATAATTCTCGATAGCTTTCCACCATATCCAGAACTAAAATAGTATGATCATAACAATCTCGGAAATAAACCCGAACTTCTGGACTAATTAAATCACTCCCATCTCTAATTAACACATTAATCGCTTCCCGTTGCGCCCAAATTGCTCGTCGCAGGGTAAATAAATCCCGACGAATACTATAAATTTTAGCTAGATCTTTAGGTACAGGATTAAATACAACCTTGTCTTCTAAGTCTTCTAAAATATCTCCATATTCTTCTAATACCGGGAAAAATCCATCAATAATTGCATCTAAAATCGCATAAGCTAAATAATCAGCCCCTTGTTTACGAATAATTCCTTGATTATAACGAATGCGATCGCGCACTGGTTGCAAACAATCATATTCCGCTTCTTCCTGCACCGTTAGTAAATAATTTTTTCCTAAAATAATACTAACCTGTTCTTTATGTAGAGGATTTTCTCCTGGTTTGATCATGATCATCCAAGCCACAATCACCAATTGACCATCATATTCCACTACTTTAGGACGTTGGGGAACATTCACCACATCTTCTAAGGCAATGGGATGTAAATTGAATACCTTCGCCATCCGATCCCAAGTATCCTGATTTCCTAACCCTAAAATATCTAACCAAGAAACAGAATAAGTATCTAAATAAGGTGCACATTCCTCCGGCATTTTTATGGTTAAACGAGTTGCCATTTCGTCGCTATAATCAATTAACACCATTTCCGGTGGTGGATCATCCGCTTCCACATCTAATGTTCCCGGTGGTGTTCCCGGATCATCATAGAAATAATCTAAATTAGATTCATCTTCATCTTCATCAACGACAGAATCTATTAGGGGTATGGTGGATTTTATACTGTGTGCCATAAAAAACCGCCCTGAAGTTTAATCGAATGGGTTTAGGAATCGCAAAACTAATCCAATTTTAACAGATGGGGTTCAAAAGAGAGTTTATATTTTAATAAAAAACTCTCTAGGTGATTTTATTCAATTTTAAATTCTCTTAAAGCAGGCAAAAAATTATTATTTTCATGACTAGGACGGCTTAATTTTATTAAAGCAAATCTTTGTAACGGGCTTAAATCTTGCCATTGCTTTAAGGTAATATTAATACCAATTTCCCCTGCCTTTTGCTGTACTGTATCCGGTAACTTTGTTATTTCTAACCAAGGAAAATAATCATCAATCGGTAAATCCTTCAGGGGAATATTAGTATATTGTTCTGCTAATTCATACAATAAATTCCGATAACCTATAATTTCTTCCGGTGTACTAATCGGATTTTGTACCAACAATTGACGAGCATCCTGACTAAATTTATTCCAGTGTTCCAGTTTTAACTTCACCCCACAACTATCAAGTTTATACCGCACAACCATCGGAATACACCGCAAAGATTCAACAAAATCCTGTTCAAATTCAAACAAATTATTCATATAGCAGTCCTATTTGATTAATTACGAATTACGAATTACGAATTACGA
>DMPJ01000093.1 GCA_003456035.1 Planktothrix sp. UBA8402 | reverse complement strand
ATAAATTGTTTTTAAGCTCGTATCTCCAACTTTTTCTATGGCTTGAATAATTAATTTTTGACGTTCAGGTTCAACTAATTGATCAATCTTGATATCCTGATTAGCCGCAATTAATTGGGTTAAATGATCGGCAATTGTACTGGATTTTAAAATTCTTTCATTGGCGATCGCATTCAAACTTAAACCATCTTGATGTAAAGATAAAGTCATAACTAAACTATCAGATAAATCCTCCAAAGTTTGACGTTTATCTCCAGAATTTTTGGATTGATAATTAGGAGAATTTTGTCCTTGACAATAGGTAGAAATAGCTTCGGTAAATTGTTTACCATAGCGTTCTAATTTATAACTACCCACCCCAGAAATTTGACTCAATTCTTCTAAATTTTCGGGTCGTTGTTGTGCCATTAATTTTAACGTAGAATCGGAAAAAACCATATAGGGAGGGATAGATTGTTCATCGGCTAATTTTTTCCGTAGTTGGCGTAACTGTTCAAATAGCATTTCCACTTCTATTGCTAAAGAACGAGGAGATTTTTCAACATTTTGTTCTTTAATAACAGTAATTTCAACAGTTCTTTCCCGTTTCATTACTTCCCAACTGCGGGAATTTAACTTCAAAATAGCATAACCATCAGTTGTTTGCTCCAGTAGTCCTTGACGTAAAAGCGATCGGCCTAAATTCTTCCATTCCTCCGCCGTTTTATCCTTACCAATACCATAAGTAGAAAGTTGATCATGACGTCGATCCAGAATTTTTTGACTTCTCGATCCTCTTAATACATCAATAACATAATTCATCCCAAATCTTTCTTGACATCGAGCAATACAAGATAAAAATTTCATCGCTTCAATTGTCCAATCTTCCACCGGATTTTGAGTCAGACAATTATCACATTTTGCACAATTTCCCGAGAAAAATTCACCAAAATAACTAAGTTGAACAGTGCGCCGACATTCCGATGCTTCCGCATAATCTAACATTTGCCGTAACTGTTGACGGGCGATGCGTTGTTCATCGGGATTTGGTTTTTGTTCAATTAAATATTCAATAGTTTTAATATCACCATAACTAAAAAATAACGTACATCTAGCTGATTCTCCATCCCGTCCCGCTCGCCCTGATTCTTGATAATAACTTTCTAAAGTTCGAGGTAAACTATAATGAATTACAAAGCGAACATCGGGTTTATTAATCCCCATTCCAAAGGCAATAGTTGCCACCATAATTTGAACATCATCTCGAATAAACCTGGTCTGATTTTCTGACCGGATTTTATCTTCGAGTCCAGCGTGATAAGGTAAAGCTGAAATCCCATAATTTTGTAACCGAGATGCCAAATCTTCTACATTTTTTCGACTTAAACAATAGATAATTCCCGAACCTCCCACATCCTGAATAATTTTTAATAGCTGGGTAAAGGTTTGTTTTTTCTTGGGAATAACTTCATAATATAAATTAGGACGATTAAAACTAGCAACGTGAATATGGGGATTTTTCAACTCTAACTGTTGAATAATATCCTGTCTTACCCTTTGAGTTGCCGTTGCTGTTAACGCTAAAACCGGAATTTTAGGATAACGAATTCGCAGTTGTTTTAATTTACGATATTCTGGGCGAAAATCGTGTCCCCATTCCGAAACACAATGAGCTTCATCAATGGCAAAAGCCGAGACTCCTAATTGAGTTTCTATTGTGTCTAAAAATAATAAAAATCTTTCGGATAATAAACGTTCAGGGGCAACATAAAGCAGTTTAATATCACCGCGCAAAATTGCTAATTCCCGTGATTTGGCTTCCGAAACACTTAAGGTACTATTCAGAAATGTAGCACCAACTCCATTATCTTGTAATGCCTCAACTTGATCTTGCATTAAGGCAATTAAAGGAGACACAACAATCATTAATCCAGGTTTTAATAGGGCAGGAAGTTGAAAACACAGGGATTTTCCGCCCCCGGTTGGCATGATAATTAATAAATCCCGTTTCTGTAGCGCCTGTTCAATAATTTCGCGCTGTCCCGGTCGAAAGGAATCATAACCAAAGAAATGTTTAAGAGACTGTTCTAGGGACTGGGGTTGGGCAAAGGGAGTAGAAATTAGCCCTGACATTGCTAGTTATTTAGATAAAACGTCTTTTTTATTTTATAATTAAAATGGGGTAAATGGTTGGGATATCTCGATCATTTTTTGTGATTGAGAACCCAGAACGGTTATTTAATGCCTCAAAAGTGTTAAATTTTAAGACAAAGTTACAAAGTTTAGAGGAGATTTATGCCGCAAGCGGTTTGGAATGGTGCAGTTTTAGCAGAAAGTGACAAATGCGTTGTCGTTGATGGTAATCAATATTTTCCCTCGGACTCCATCAACCGTGAATATTTCCAAGAAAGTAACACCCATACAACTTGTAGTTGGAAAGGGGTTGCTAGTTATTATAATATAGTTGTTGAGGGTGAAGTTAATCAGGATGCCGCTTGGTATTATCCTGAACCGAAATCTGCGGCTAAAAATATTGAAGGTTATATTGCGTTTTGGCGAGGGGTTAAAGTTGCAGTTTAAGCAGTTTAATCTGCCTTAATCAAAACTGAATCGCCAGAGGAGCAAAATATTTACCTGTTTAAATTAGTAAAAACTAACCTAATTTGTGGGTAATGTTTTGCTCCTAATTTTAGCAATAAAATTTCCTAGATTTTTGTTAAAAATATCAATAACTTTGATATAATTATTATAAAGATCATCCTTTTATTTAGATTAATCTTTAGAAACCGTGCAACCTCCTTCCCCAGAATCCTTTAATTCTTATCAACTACCTAATCAACGGTGGTATATTTTCCCGCAACAATCAGATCTGGCTCAAGAGTTAGCAGATACCCTGGGAATCATCCCTTTGGTGACTCAAGTTTTAATTAATCGAGGCATTGAAACCCCAGAACAGGCGGAGGCTTTTTTAACCCCTGAATCTCAAGTTTTACCCTCTCCCATTGAGGAATTTAAGGATTTAGAAAACAGTGTAGAATTGTTAGAAAATGCGATAAATCAGGGGGATAAAATCGCAATTTGTGGGGATTATGATGCCGATGGCATGACCAGTACCGCTTTATTAATGCGATCGCTTTCTACCTTGGGAGCTAATGTTAATTACGCTATTCCTAGCCGCATGAAAGAAGGCTATGGCATTAATACCCGCATTGTGGAAGAATTCCATCAGGAAGACGTTAAAATTATCCTCACGGTTGATAATGGGATTTCTGCCTATCAACCCATTGCTAGAGCCAAAGAATTAGGGTTAACTGTGATTATCACAGATCATCATGATTTACCTGAAAAACTACCCCCGGCGGACGCAATTCTCAACCCTAAATTATTACCTTTATTATCCCCCTATCGAGGACTAGCTGGGGTGGGAGTTGCTTATGTTTTAGCTATTTGTCTAGCTCAAAAATTAGGTAAAATTCAAGGATTAGTCAATCCTTTGTTAGAATTATTTACCTTAGGAACAATTGCCGATTTAGCCCCTTTAGTTGGAGTTAACCGACGTTGGTTAAAACGAGGGTTAAAGTTAATTCCTTATTCTCAAATCACCGGAATTCAAGCCCTAATTCAAATCGCTGGAGTCTCCACTGGATATCAAGTTAAATCGGAAGAAGAAGAACCAGAAAATCCTGTAATATCTTCCAATACTAAAACCCTAAAACCCGATGATATTGGCTTTCGTTTGGGGCC
>DMPJ01000320.1:12399-12550 GCA_003456035.1 Planktothrix sp. UBA8402 | reverse complement strand
TAGCGGCTCGATTTGTTTCTGGATATTTAATTCAACTTACTAATGATATTCCGCCCTTGGATGGGTCGCCAGGGCCAGTTTATGATAATGCGGATTTACACGCCTGGGCTGAGGTTTATATTCCGGGTGCAGGTTGGATAGGACTTGACAC
>DMPJ01000320.1:0-12393 GCA_003456035.1 Planktothrix sp. UBA8402 | reverse complement strand
GGCGCGTCCAGTCCAAGGAACTTTTGAACCTTGCGAGTCAAAATTAGACTTTTCGGTAACAGTTTCTCGCTATCACGAAATCCCTAGAGTCACTAAACCTTATACGGAAGAACAATGGCAAAAAATTAATCATTTAGGCGAAATAGTTGAAGACAATTTACAACATCTTAATGTAGGTTTAACTATGGGAGGAGAACCGACATTTGTTTCAATTGATGATTTTGAATCTTCGCAATGGCGCATTGCTGCATTAGGAGAAGAAAAACGCAAAATTGCCGAACAACTGCTCACCCGTTTAGAAGCTAAATTTGCTCAAAAAGGCGGATTATTCCATTATGGAGCAGGAAAATCCTACCCTGGTGAAGCCTTACCCCGTTGGGCTTTAGGTTGTTATTGGAGAACAGATGGAATTCCTTTATGGCATAATCGAGAACTCTATGCTCAGGAGGATCATAATTATAATTATACCTCAAAAAATGCCCAAATTTTTATTGAATTTTTAGTTAGAAATTTAGGAGTTAAATCTGACTGTATTATTTCAGCTTACGAACTTAATTCTGATATTATAGCTGGATATACATTACCGATTTTATCAGTTAAAAAAGCAGAAAATATTCATTGGAGTAGTTGTCAATGGCGACTTTCTACCCCCCATAAAATAGAACTTTTAAAAGGGAATTTACCTATAGGATTTCGCCTACCTTTAAGTTCTTTAAATTGGCAAGATGAGCAACTCGAAAATGAAGCAATTCTTCCCTTAATTCATCCGCCAATTATTCCGAGTTTTGAACCCTTAGAATCTCCAATTAATTCGATTCGAGTTGCTTTAAGTATAGAAGTCAGACAGGGGAAAATTCACGTTTTTTTACCTCCAATTTCCTCCCCTCGGAGTTTTGTTGATTTAATTACAGCTATTGAAAATACCACCGCCCAACTTAAATATTCCGTACTAATAGAAGGATATACACCCCCAGTAAATACAGGAATTATCGGGTTTCAAATTACCCCAGACCCGGGAGTAATTGAGGTTAATATTCATCCCGCCTCTAACTGGCAAGAATTAGTCGAAATTACCACAATTTTATATGAAGAAGCCAGATTATCCCGTTTAGGAACGGAAAAATATCTATTAGATGGAAGACGAATTCCTACCGGGGGCGGCGCCCATGTTACAATCGGTGGCAAAACCGTTTATGATAGTCCTTTATTACGTCGTCCCGATTTATTAAGAAGTTTAATTACCTATTGGCAAAATCACCCCAGTTTATCTTTTTTATTCTCCGATTTATTTGTCGGGCCAACCAGTCAATCCCCCCGGGTCGATGAAGCTAGACATGAAAGTTTATATGAGTTAGAAATAGCCTTTCAACAGTTAAAATATCAAGCTAATATTTCTCCTAAATTAGTAGATCGGTTATTAAGAAATTTATTAGTTGATGTTACTGGAAATACCCATAGATCGGCTTTTTGTATTGATAAATTATACCCAATTGAGAACCCTAGAAATCAATTAGGACTATTAGAATTTCGGGCTTTTGCCATGCCACCCCATCCCCAAATGAACCTATTACAAATGTTATTAATTCGGGCATTAGTGGCTTGGTTCTGGGAAAAACCCTACAACCATTCGTTAATTCGTTGGGGAACTAATTTACATGATCGATTTATGTTACCCCATTATTTAGGAGAGGATTTAAAAACAATTATTCAGGATTTAAAAACAGTTGGTTATGAATTTCAATTTGATTGGTTTGCTCCCTTTTTTGAATTTCGGTTTCCCCGTTATGGAGAAATTACCAAAGAGGGGGTAGAATTAGAACTACGTCATGGGATAGAACCTTGGCACGTTTTAGGAGAAGAAACGGCATCAGGAAGCACGGCGCGTTATGTAGATTCCTCGATGGAAAGGGTGCAAATTCTATTAAAAAATGCCCTAGGAAATTCTGCTAATATTGATAGTTATTCGGCTCGATATATTGTTACTTGTCAGGGTCGTCCTATTCCGTTAAAATCCACTGGAAATACCGGGGAATATGTTGGTGCGGTGAGGTTTCGGGCGCGACGCTATACATCTTTATTGCATCCTTCTATTGCTCCCCATGATCCCTTAATTTTTGATATTGTTGATACTTGGTCAAACCGTTCGATTGGGGGGTGTACTTATTTTGTTAGTCCTCCCAATGGCAAAACCTATCAACAATTTCCGATCAATCATCGAGAAGCAGAAGGACGAATGTTAGAACGATTTATGGCAATGGGTCACACTTCAGGATTGATTAAAATTCCGCCCTTACACTTAAATCCAGAATATCCTTTAACCCTAGATTTACGCCAAATTCCCTGATTTGTTTGAGGATAAAAATAGGATTTCTAGGTTCTATCTTAACGTCGTGATTCATCTCACCGTCGAGCGCGTGAGCTTGACGGGGGAGTGTCAATCTAAACCTGCATAAGTGGTTTTTGATTCATCCGTTGATTCTGCGGTGGCGCTTGAACGTTCTTCTAAGAAAATAATCGGCTTTTGATTCGGATCAATTCGGTTCCCTTGTTCCTGCATAATACTTTTAGTTTGCTTGGGATCAAAATAGCGAGTAAATTCTTCCCTTTCTTTGATCACCCTTTCTTCCGTGATTTTCACCTCAGCCCGAATATCCTGAAGTTTTTCTGAAGCTGAACGATGTTGTGGCAACATCTGAATTAATGCAGATAGGGCAAAAGCTGATAAAACTAGATTCACCCCTAACTTGACAGTGGTTTCAACAGTGAGGAGGCGACGGTTACTTGTCAGTCGTTGTTGTGAAATTCGACGCCCACGCGGACGGCGAGAAGGGGAAATGGGCGGAATAATTTGGGGAACAGGTCGAGTCGCAGCCATGATCTTTTTATTAACGTCAAAACTTCGGATCAGCAAGGGTCGGAGAGGGTTTTATCTTTGCCAAAAACGGGTTAATAATTAACATCCGCTCCTAAGTCAAGTAAAAAACTGTCTCGACAGCATCACCGAGTTAATACAGAATACTCTATCCCATTAGGACGGTAATTGTCTTCACTCTTAAGGTTTTCTGTCGAGACAGCTTAAGGAATTGACCCGTTACCAGTGAATTTTCACCAATAAGTTCCAAATTTCTATTTATACAGTTCTGTAGCCAAACGGAAGGCTAAAATTCCCGGGATCAAGGCAACAAACAGGGCAATATACACCTGAGTATCTGTTAATGCCATTGTTGAATAGCTCCTTCATAAATTGAGACAATCGCTAACCAATATCAACTAATTTGGGCATTTTGGGAAGGGTATTGTAACAAAAAGTTGAAAACCGCAAACTCTGATCGGCTATCTGGCGCTTAATTAAGGCAGGTTTGATCATCGGTGGGGCAATTACTCTAGTTTGAGTCCGCCTCTTTAAAAATCAGCGACAAAGGTGGCAAACTCTAATATAATTTCAGATTATGACACTATAGGAATCATAAATCGTTAATGTTAGATCTTGATAACGTTCTTGAATTTTCTCGAAATATAGAGTTAAATCTTCTCGTATTACTGCCGATTTTAATTGCCTTAGAAGCGGTATTATCGGCTGATAATGCTATTGCTCTCGCTTCTATTTCCTGTGGATTGGAAGATCCAAAACTTCAAAATAAAGCTCTGAATATTGGTTTATTTTTAGCATTTATTTTACGAGTTATATTGATTATTACTGCTACTTGGGTGATTCAGTATTGGCAATTTGAGTTATTAGGAGCTTTATATTTACTTTGGTTAGTCTTCCGATATTTTGTTAATAAAAGCAAGGAGAATAACTCAGAAGAAGAAGTGCTTTATAAGTCTTTTTGGCAAGTTTTACCCCTAATTGCCATTACTGATCTAGCTTTTTCCCTCGATAGTGTCACCGCCGCGATCGCAATTTCAGATCGAGCTTGGTTGGTAATTACTGGGGCTACCATCGGAATTATTATTCTGCGATTTATGGCAAGTTTATTTATTAAGTGGTTAAAAGAATATGTCCATTTAGAAACCGCCGGATATTTAACTGTTGGTTTAGTGGGATTAAGATTATTAATGCGGGTGATTGATTCGGCTTTAGTTCCTCCTGAATGGTTAATGGTTGTCCTGACCTTGAGTTTATTTGCTTGGGGATTTTCCCAACGAGTTGCCGATGCTGCGGATACTCATAACCAGAGTTAATCGTTAACGGTTAACCGATAATTGTTAACCGTTAACTGGATGAAAACTACTCAACTAACCAAGGTTTAATTGTTAGTTCCCAATTAGCTAATTCAGTTTCAGGGAACCACAGGCTGATTTCTCGTTGTGCAGTTTCAATTGCATCGGAACCATGAATAATATTGCGGCCAATGCTTACCGCAAAATCTCCTCGAATGGTACCCGGTTCAGCCGTTAAGGGGTTTGTGGCTCCGATAATTCTACGCGCAGAAGCCACAACGCCATCCCCTTCCCACACCATTGCCACTAAAGGGCCAGAGGTAATAAAAGACACTAAATCCTTAAAAAAGGGTCTTTCCTTGTGGATATCATAGTGTTTTTCCGCTAACTCCTGATTGGCAATGATCAACTTTAAGCCCACGAGGGTAAACCCTTTGGCTTCAAATCGGCCAATAATTTCCCCCACCAGTCCACGCTGGACGCCATCGGGTTTAATCGCAAGAAATGTCCGTTCCAAGAGAATCTCCTTAACTGTAATTAAAGTTCACAAATTTAGATTACCGTATCCCACCGACATCTTATGATTAATTTTGTTTAATATTATTGTATTTGCGATCGCATATTCTCGGATCAATTCAATATTATTCTCGGATCAATTCCATATCAATTTTAGTTAGATGGTGCGTGCGCTTCGCTTACACACCCTACGGTGTTTATTGTTTCCACAATTTCACCGTCCGGTCATAACTTCCCGTTGCTAACCATTGACTATCACTACTAAATGCCACCGTAAAAACATCACTTTCATGGGCTTTAATTGTTTCTAATAATATCCCTTTCTGCACATCCCAAATATCAACTAATCCCTGTCCTCCTCCACTCACTAAAAACTGATTATCTGGGCTAAAAATAATACTAAATACTTCTTTATCCTCGGCTCTTAATGTTCTTAATAATACCCATTTTCCCGGTTGATTTTGCCATATTTTAATCATCCCATTTTTCGATGCTGAAGCCAATAATTGACCATTTAAACTAAAAGCTACACTTCGCACCCAGTCCCCATGACCTGTTAAAGTTTGGACTTCCTTTGCTGTGTTCAAATCCCAAATTTTTACCGTTTGATCTCGACTCCCACTCGCCAACTTTTGACTATCCAAACTAAACGCTACACTATAAACTCGGTCTTGATGACCTGTTAAGGTAAACCCCCGTTTTCCCTTATTCATATTCCAAATTTCAATAGTTTTATCTCGACTTCCACTAGCTAATAATTGACCATTGGGACTAAACGCCACCATTTCTACCCCATCTTGATGACCTGTAAGGGTATACCACCTTTTACCCTTGGTCATATCCCAAATTTCAATAGTTTGATCCCGACTTCCACTTGCCAAAGTCTTGCTATCAGGACTAAAGGCAATAGTTGTGATCCAGTTACTATGACCAACTAAAGTATACCACCTTTTCCCCGAGTCCAGTCGCCAAATTTCAATCGTCTGATCCTGACTTCCACTCGCTAACGTCTGGCCATCGGGACTGAAAGCCACCCCGGTGATGGCGTTACGATGACCACTGAGGGTATGCACACACTTCCAGGAAGGCGCGTGCAAAGGTTGAACACGCTGCTGTTGGGGGGGTGTGGGTTGTTGGATGGTGCGGGGAGGTAAGGTCTGGGATGACGATGGGATGGGAGTTCTAACGGTTTGTGGTGCAGGAGTTGGGGGGGATGGGGTTTGTAAATGACGGGCGATCGCTGGAGGTATGCCACTCGGATGTAATTCTTTTAATACTTTTAAAGCAGAATCATAACGTTGACTGGGTAATACTGCTAACATTTTATCTAATATTTTTCCTAATTCTGAACTCACAGAATTTTGTTTTAAATAATCTCGCCAAATCCACCGATCTTCATGAATATCATATAAATCAAAAGGGGAAATTTGCGTCATTAAATAAATACAAGTTACCCCTAAACTATAAATATCACTGCCATAAATTGCCTGTCCTCTAGTTTGTTCGGGAGCCACATATTCGGGACTACCAATTACTGTTCCCATGATCGGAACTTGACTATCAGTAACTACTTTTGCTGCTCCAAAATCTACTAATACTAATTGACCTTGATGTTTAGAACTAGCAACCGGATTTTGAGGAGAAGATTGTCCTCGAAATTGTTGTAAAACTTCAGGACGGACTAAGGGCAATTGTGCCGATAAAGAACCATCTCTAAGAATAATATTAGCGGGTTTAATATCTCGGTGAATTACCCGATGATGATGAATAAATTGTAACACAGGTAATAAGTCATCTAAGAGTTGAAGAATTTGGGCTTGATTAAATACTCCTTGATGTAAAAGTTCTTCTTCTAAATTCGGCCCATTAATAAATTCTTGGACTAAATATTGATGATTCTCTTGTTCAAAATGGGCTAATAATTCAGGAATTTGAGGGTGTTTTCCTAACTCATCTAATCTTTCTGCTTCTCGATGAAATAACTCAATTGCTTTTTGGGAATTTCCCTGCATTTGGGGACGAAATTGTTTAATCACACAAGCCGGACGGGAGGGTTTATCTTCATCCACCGCCAAAAATGTTTTGCCAAACCCCCCATGACCAATCAGTTTAACGGCGCGATACCGTTCTCGCAATAACAATTTTGCCCCACAGGTTAAACAGAATTTAGCCTCTGGGGTGTTCTGGGGTTGAGGACATTGGGGATTCAGACAATAACTCATTATGATATAACTCAAACCAGCCTAAGTTTATTTTACCCTAAGACAGCCTGAAGAAACCGGGTTTCTATAAATTGTTATACTATGATTATATCTGTACAAGGTTTGATGAAAACCATTAAAAGCTATGATGCAAACTGTATTAGAATCGGAATCGGAAGCTAAATTAATCACCCTAGAGGAATTTCTGGACTGGGTTCCCGATGGTTATGGACGGTATGAATTACATCAAGGAGTTATTAAAGAAATGCAGCCTACAGGAACTCATGAACAAGTCGCTGGAGAAATTGCTGCCGAGTTGACCTTAGAAATTCGGCGTTTACAATTACCTTACTTTATTCCTCGACAATGTATTATCAAAGCCATTGATTCTGATAATTCAGGTTATATTCCAGATGTGACCGTGATTGATAAAAATGCTCTGGAAAATGAACCAATGTGGAAAAAACGTTCAACTATTAGTCAAGGTGAAAGTTTACCTTTAGTTGTAGAAGTTGTCAGTACAAATTGGCAAGATGATTATTTAATGAAATTATCAGAATATGAAAGATTAGGAATTAAAGAATATTGGATTATTGATTATTTGGGGCTAGGAGGTAGGCGATATATTGGAAATCCCAAACAACCAACCATTTCTGTTTATCAAATGGTAGACGGTGAATATATGGTAAATTTATTTAGAGAAAATGATCGGATACAATCTGCTATATTCCCCGAATTAAATTTAACCCCAACACAAATCTTTCAACGGGGTGAATTATAATTTTAAAAAGTCCCTAATTCGTAATTCGTAATTATCTAGCAATTTGACTCATATAATCTCGCCATAATTGAGCCGCATTTGCACTGCTTCCATTGGTGGGAGAATTATCATCATTACCTAACCAAACTCCCGTGGTTAATTTAGAATCAGGAAGATAACCAATAAACCACAAATCAACATTATCATTTGTCGTTCCGGTTTTACCCGCTTCTCCTAACCCGATATAGGCACTTTTAGCCGTACCCCGACGAATTGCTCCTTGCAATAAAGTTGTCATTGTTTCCGCAACAGAAGCAGATAAAACCGAGGGAATTGTTGGATTTTCTCGATCATAAGCATAAATCACCCGACAGGTATTAATATCATTAAAATCCGTACAATCACTACTATCTAAAATTCGTTTAATTGCATGGGGAGAATTACGGAAACCATTATTAGCAACGGTGTTATAAGCTCCAGTAATTTCTAATAGATTCACCTCACTTTGACCAATAACTAAACCCGGAACTGGATCGAGTTTTGACTTAATTCCTAATAGTTTTGCCATGTCAATAACTCGATCTAATCCAACATCTTGAGCAATTCTGAGGGCGATCACATTTTCTGATAATGCTAACCCGGTATACATATCAACATCACCCCCACTGCGTTCGCACCCTTGATAACTTTGTCCTTTCCAATTTAAAGGTTCACAGGAATAGATTTGACCTGGCGGAATACCTTGAGCTAAGGCGGCTAAATAGGTAAATAATTTAAACGTTGATCCCGGTTGACGTTGAGCTTGGGTAACACGGTTAAATTGACTTTCTTTATAATCTACACCCCCCGCCATTGCTAAAATTTCCCCGGTATTAGAATCTAATGTTACCAGACCTCCTTGAGAAAATCCATTAGTTGCTCCTGTGCTCTGAATCGAACTTTTTAGAGAAGATTCGGCAATAGTTTGAATCGAAGGATTTAATCCTGTTTCTACAATAAAATTGCCTTCCCTGGCTAATTGTTCCCCTAATAATTCTTCTAATTCAGCAAAAATATAATCATAAAAATAGGGAGCAATGGTACTTTCTAAAAACTCCTGAGCTTTAGGATTAATTTCAATCCGAGAACGACGAGCTCGATCAGCTTCATCTTCACTGACCATGCCCATTTCTAACATCCGACTAATCACGCGATCGCGATACTGCACCGCTAACTGATAATTTTGAATCGGATTAAAACTATTCGGCGCGGGTAAAATTCCCACTAAAGTAGCTGCTTCTGAAAGGTTTAAATCCTGGGCAGATTTGTTAAAATAGAATTTAGCCGCATCCTCAAAACCATATAAATTAATCCCTAAATAAACCCGATTCAAATAGGTTTTTAGGATCTGATTTTTACCATAAACGGCTTCTAATTTCAGAGCCACAACCGCTTCCTTAAATTTACGTCCAGCAGAATCTTCTGTCCCCACATACTCTCGATATAAACTCCGGGCTAACTGTTGAGAAAGGGTACTTCCTCCTTCTCGAATTTCCCCGCCCCGGACATTGGTTAATAATGCGCGTAATGTTCCAAAAGGATCAATTCCCAAATGCCAATAAAACCGACCATCCTCAGAAGCGACAACGGCTTTAGGTAAATAGGGGCCAAAATCCGATAACTTATCCGCTTCTAAGTGAGCGATGGTATTAGCTTCCCGCAGGGGACGGCCATCGGCTGCATGAATAATTACTGGCCCGGTTACGGTTTTCGGTAGGGGATCAACTTCAAATTTCTGCCACTGGAACAGTACCACGACGCCCACAGCGGCTGTTAAACCACAAATTCCATAAAATCCATAACGGATAGTTTGAAGATACCAAGGAGGCGGATCACGATATTCCACCCGGGCAACGGAGGCCAATTCTGGTGGCCCCAAGGTGAAACTATCCCCATGTCGTAACGGCAATACCTTAACCCGTCGTCGTCCCCAATACAAGCCATTAGTGGAGTCTTCATCTTGAATCATAAACCCTGGACGGCTTGGGAGTCGGGTTTTCCCTTGGCCATTTCGGACAACACTGATATGAATTTGGCTGACCAGTGGGTTTCGGACTACAATATCGCAGGTTCGGGAAGAACGTCCCACCACATAGCGATCGCCCAATAAGGGATAAACTTCGGCTTTGTTAGTATCAGCCTGATGTACTATCAGTTCTGGGACTTTAGCGTTGGGTTTGAGGATCAGCCGCGAAAAATTAACTTTAGCATGAAGTGTCTGGACAACCTGTGTGATTGTGTTCAGGAGAGTTTGGGGTTTCTGAGGGGGCAAGGGGGTGGACATTTTCAGCACTCAGACTTGCATTGGTATGTATATATTGTACCGTCTCGTTTCAGGACTCAGGTTTTAATTGTGTGAATGTTGCAATAATTAAACACCAGATTCCAAGATTAATCCAGATATCTGCCAAATTGAATACGGGAAAATTAATTAGTCGAAAATCGAGGAAATCAACGACGTGACCGGAAATAAACCGATCAATTCCATTCCCTAATGCACCCCCTAATATTAAACCATATCCCAGTTGTTCCCAACGGTGGAGACGGGGGCCAAACCAGGCCATTGCCATTAATCCTAGACTCACCAATAATGATAGCCAACGCAACCACAAAATGCCCCCATTACTAAATAAACTAAAGGCTGCTCCGGTATTTGTAACATAGGTCAGGTGAAATACATCACGCCAAAGGGGTAAAGTTTCTCCTAGTTCAAAATTTTGTACCACCCACAATTTAGTCAGGTGATCCACAATTAAACTAACCAGAGCAACTATCCAAAAATCAGAATTTTTCTTAAATCGCATGAATGGGGAATGGGGAATGGGGAATTACGAATTACGAATTACGAATTACGAATGGGGAATAGTCTTAGGGGGCGGGGTTACCACGGACGTACCAATCAACGGTCAATAAACTACTTTAATAAAACATTAATCCCCTTAAAATATAAGATAAAACAGCTACCGCACAACTGACCGCTAATTGTCCGGGGAAAGGTTGGATAGAATATTTATTAATCGCATCTCCAAGAATAATTCCTTGGGTAGCAACTCCATTAACAACATGACTTAAACTTAAATAAATTAACCCTACACTGTGAACTGTGAGTAATCCACATAAACAACTAAAGGCTAATAATTCTAATTTAGGTAAAGCTTTAAAAGCTAAAAATCCACAGATCCAACCTCCCGGAATAAACCCTAATAAATATCCAAAAGTTGGCTGTTGTAAATAATCCAGTCCCCCTCCTTCTGAAAAAACGGGTAATATAGTTAATCCCAAAGCCAGATAAGCAATTTGCGACATGGCGGCGGCATTTTTCCCTCCCAAACAAGCAACTAACAAAACCGCCCCAATTTGATAGGTTACACCCAAAGAGTGAACTTCAACATTTTCTTGTTGCCAAAGCCAAGACGGATCGGTGACAAACGCTTCTAAAAAAGTGCCACCAATCGTTAATAAAACACCAATAATTGCCCAAAAAAACTCGGAGGTAGCTGTCACAATAGAGAAATATTAACCATTAGGAAAAATGAGGAACTTGAGCTTCACCCCCTTCAAGTCCCAAGGATTTTAACATCGCCTGATCCTGTTCGGGAGCTTGACCCAAAGTAGTTAAATAATTACCAATTAACATGGCATTAATTCCCGATCTTAACCCCTTTCCTTGCAGTTCTCCCATAATCGCTTCCCGTCCTCCAGCATAGCGGAGAATTTGAGTCGGAAGAATTAAACGAAAAATTGCGATCGCTTTTAAGGCTTCATAAGGATCAAGTTTAGATTGTTCTGACAAAGGCGTTCCCGATCGCGGGTTTAATAAATTAATTGGGACGGACTCCACCTCTAACTCAGCTAAGGAGAAAGCCAAATCTATCCGATCTTCCCAGGTTTCTCCCATCCCAATAATCCCCCCGGTACAGGCTTGAATTCCCGCCGCTTTCAGGTTTTTAACGGTTTGTACCCGATCTTCCCAGGTATGGGTAGTTACCACTTGCGGATAAAAGGCTTTTGAGGTTTCTAAATTATGGTTATAGCGGGTAACTCCCGCCTCGGCTAAAGCCTGAGCTTGTTCTAAGGTTAATTCCCCTAAAGCACAACAGGGTTTAACATTAGTTTCTTGAATAATTCGTTTAATCGTGGCTAAAACCTGTTCAAATTCCGAAGATTTCGGACTATTATATTTAATCCCTCGTCCCTGAGAAACTAAACAAAATCTGGCGGCTCCGGCGGCTTCTGCGGAGGCGGCATGGTCTAAAATTTCATCACTAGACTTTAATCCATAAATCGGAGATGCTTCCCCCGGATGATGAACAGATTGAGAACAAAAACCACAGTTTTCTGAACAATTCCCAGATTTAATATTAATAATACTACAGAGATCAACCGTATTACCACAGCAAGATTGACGAACTTGATCGGCGGCTTGACAGAGTAATAAAATTTGTTCTTGATCTTCAATCTGGGTTAGAATTAAGGCTGTTTCTCGACTAATGCGATCGCCAGATATAATCCTTTCAACTAATTCATTCAGCCAAATTTGTAAGTCTTCTTGGGTTTCCCAATGTTCAGGAACTTCAAATGGGAAATCACTCACCGAAGACAAACTATTAAGGGCGGGTCGTACTGGAACTACATTGATCATGCCGGAATTGCCAGTTATCTAAAGGTGTTGACGGTTGATGGTTATAGTGGGGAATTACGAATTACGAATTA
>DMPJ01000180.1:4249-4489 GCA_003456035.1 Planktothrix sp. UBA8402 | reverse complement strand
TATAACCATGCTAGTATTAGAGGCAAAATTAAGGGCAAAAGATTGGCAGTACGAGTTGCTAGAAGAAGCAATTCGTACTGCCAATTTTGTTCGTAATAAAGCCTTGAGGTACTGGATGGATAATCGTGGAGTTAGTAAAAATGATCGACCGAATCTTTGTGCAACACTCGCCAAAGAATATGATTGGGCTGGGAAATTAAATTCCCAAGCCAGACAATCATCTGCCGACCGAGCTTGGAA
>DMPJ01000180.1:0-4073 GCA_003456035.1 Planktothrix sp. UBA8402 | reverse complement strand
AAAAGAGTTAGGGTTGTCAAAAGAGCCGATGGTTTTTACTGCCAATTTCTGATTGATGTAGAACGCTCTGAAACCCAATCACCAACGGGTAAAACAGTAGGTATTGATTTGGGATTAGAGTTTTTCTATACAGATTCAGAAGGCAACCAAGTAGAGAATCCTAGATTTTTGAGAAAGTCAGAGAAATCTCTCAAAAGATTACAACGCCGAGTATCTAAAAGAGAAAAAGGTTCTAAGAACCGAAAAAAAGCTATCAATAAAATGGCTCGGAAACACTTAAAAGTTAGTAGGCAACGTCGAGAATTTGCGGTAAAAACTGCGAGGGCGTTAATAACATCTAGCGATGTGATTGTCTATGAAGATTTAAAAGTGTCAAACATGGTTAAAAACCACAAGATTGCTAAATCCATTTCGGATGCAGCATGGTCGATGTTCACTGATTGGGTAGATTATTTTGCCAAAATACGAGGCGTTCATGTAATATCAGTACCACCTCATTTCACATCTCAGGATTGTTCTGGTTGTGGAGAAAGAGTAAAGAAATCTCTATCAACTCGCACCCATAAATGTCCTAGTTGTGGATTAGTAGAACATAGAGATTTGAATGCTGCAAAGAATATTTTGGCAAAAGGTTTAGGATTAAAAAGTACGGTGGGACACATCGGAACTCAAACGCTTGAGGAGATTGAGCCTCTGGTCTTTTCTGAGCAATCAGAACGGGTTAAGTTCGGTCATTGATTCAAGAATCCCACTGCCTTCAGGCGTGGGAGTGTCAATTGAACTCATTCAGTTTCAAGATAAGGAATTGTAAAATGGAACTGACTACCTTGATTTTTACCCTGGGAATCTGCCCAAATTTCCCCGCCCCAACCATTAACAATTTGTTTGCTGATCGCTAATCCTAGGCCCGTTCCACCCACACTCCTACGTAATGATCCTTCTTCTTGATAAAACCGCTCAAATACCGCGTTTAAACGATTAGGTTCAATTCCTCGTCCCGTATCGGAGATTGTTACTTCTATCATTTGTTCTTCATTGCATTTGGCATTAATGGTAACTTTGCCATCGGAATTCGTAAATTTACAGGCATTATCTAATAGTTTAGAGAGTAATTCAACTAACCATTCACCATCGGCTTCAACTAAAGGTAAATCCGAGGGAACTTCTGTTTGAATACCAGGAACTTGATTTTTAGCATGATGGGCACGAATTCCACTAATAGATAAATCAATACATTCTTTCAAGTTTAAAGATTCCAGATTCCAGTCTACTCGACCACTTTCTAAATGGGATAATTTTAAAAAATCTTGGACTAATTTTCTTAATCTTTCGGCATCAGTTAAGGCTGTATCTAACATTATTTTTCGCATTTCTACGGGCATATCTGGCTCTTGATTATAGGTTTCTAAACAAATTAAAATTGTGGATAAGGGCGTTCTAAGTTCATGTCCGGTAATGGCAATTAAATTACTGCGGGTGCGTTCTAAGGCTTCTAATTGTTGGTTTAAGTCTTCTAAATTTGCATAGGTTTCGGCTTGAATAATGGCAGCACCTAGTTGAGTTGCGATCGCATCTACCATTAATAAATCATCTTCTTTCCACAGGGAAAGATTACAATTACATTGGTGTAATTCCACCATTCCTAGAAGTTGACCTTGGTATAAAATAGGAATCATTAACCAACCTTTGATTTCCCATTTTTGGGTTATTTTTTTAAAGGATTCTTTGGGTTTTACTGAGTTATTATTATTGTTATTAATCCAGTCTATGTCAATTTCATCCGTTTGATTAATATAAATTGGTTCTTGACGTTTAACCACTTCTTGAAATAGCGGATTTTCTCGTAAAAGCCAAGTTTTTCCGATGATAGAAACTACATCATTACATAAATATTCATTAGAAATTTTAACAGAATTATCCGTTGCTTTGCAGCGATAAATTAAACAACGACAAGCTCCCATTGCTTCCCCTAATTCCTGGGTTGCCACCTTGATCACTTCTTGCGGGTTTAGAGATTGGCGAATTGTTGCTGTAATAGAGTTAACTAAACGTTCCTTCCGTTCTTTTGCTGCTAAGGAACGATAGACTCGTAAAAGTTCATGTTGTCCTGCTTGTAAATAGGTAACTAAACGATAAGCAAATGGATCATTGAGAGAAGAATAATCTGTAGAGATACTATTTGATTTAGTGGGATTTGAAGATTTTTTGCTTTTTTTAGCTACTGAACGAATACCATAAATACTATAGGCTTGTTCTACTTTTTCAGCTAATTCAGGACGGTAATATAAAGTCCGTTCTAAAAGCAATTCTGCCACCTTAATAGAAACTTGGCGATCAGATGTCCAAATCCCTTGAAAGGGACGAGCTTGATCCATTAATAACTGTTCAGATATATCGTAATTCTGGACTAAATCTTCTCGTTCAACACAAACTAAACAGGTTGAATAATATTGTCCTAAAACCAATAAATTCCATTCTTGACTCAGTTGATCTTGCGGGTAAAAAGCCACGGTTTCATGATTATCAGATGAGTTTTGAAACTCCGTTTCTAACGCTGCCATTACATAAACCTGTGGTGTGAGTTCAGCAATTTTTCGGTAACGGTGAGCTTCTTGACGATAAAATCTTTCCTGTTGGAAGGTAGCAATAACTAGAGGTTGTTCAGTTCCGGCTAAAACCTGATCCTCCATCGCATGAGATAGGGCAGTTAAAGAGGATTTAAAATAAATTTGGGGCTTTAAATTGGGCAAAAACTGCACCAATTCTGTTAGTACCGAGGTGGAGATACTCATTTTATATTAAATCAATTTCCATTACCCTTTGGGTCTATAAGTATTTTACCGCAAATCATGGAGACTAGAAAATAATCAATTTTTTTTGAGTAGCTCTTGACCGGAGACAAAATTTGGGTTAGTTTGGGGAAAATTGTTGTTTTTACAGGGAATGCAGGTCAATATCTAGTTATTTTTACTAAAATAAAACTATTAAGTTATGATCAAAGATTAATAATGAATCAGAATGAATTATTAGATAAGTTTATTTGTGGAGATTGCCTAACCATAATGAGTCAAATGCCAGATAATTGTCTGGATTTAGTTGTAACTTCCCCACCCTACAACCTGAAAAATTCTACCGGAAATGGGATGAAGGATGGTAGAGGTGGCAAGTGGAAAAATGCTCAACTTTTGAATGGTTATTCAGACTATGACGACAATATGCCCCACGAAAAATATGTGGAATGGCAAAGAGAATGTCTATCCCAAATCATGCGTTTATTAAAAGATGATGGGGCAATATTTTACAACCATAAATGGCGGGTTCAAGATGGTTTGCTTCAAGATAGACAAGATATAGTTTTGGGTTTTCCAGTCCGACAAATTATCATTTGGCGACGAAAAGGAGGAATTAACTTCAACCCGGGTTACTTCTTACCCACCTACGAAGTCATTTATTTAATCACGAAGCCAAAATTTAAGTTGACACCTAAAGCTAATGCTCATGGTGATGTTTGGGAGTTCACGCAGGAAATGAATAACTCCCATCCCGCACCTTTTCCGATAGCATTAGCAAAGCGATGTATTGAGTCAACAAATGCCCAAATAATTCTTGATCCTTTTATGGGAAGTGGCACTACAGCAATAGCTGCAAAAAGGCTAGGAAAAAGTTTTATTGGGATTGATATATCAGCAGAATACTGTCAAAAAGCCGAACAAAGGCTAAGAACTGATACACCTCAATTAGAATTATCATTATCATGACTAAACCTTGTAACCTAGTCATAACCTACTGTTCCCTGTTCCCTGTTCCCTAGGGCTATAAATAAAAATCCCCCACCCGAAGGCAGGGGATATTTTTAATTACCAATTAAACGAGGATTCAGTTAACAGTTACATCAACCAAACTTACTCGCAGTCGAGGCAATGAGGAACGCCGCGTAGGTGAGGATATAGCCAACGGTGAAGTGAGCTAAACCAACCACACGAGCTTGAACGATAGAAAGAGCCACGGGTTTGTCTTTCCAACGAACTAGGTTCGCCAGAGGAGTCCGTTCATGGGCCCAGACAATCGTTTCG
>DMPJ01000016.1:2749-6523 GCA_003456035.1 Planktothrix sp. UBA8402 | reverse complement strand
TTTTCCCAATATTTATTACTTCCCGCACCGCCCCCACAAACTCCAAAATATTCGCAGGTTTCACGACATAATTTAATCCCTTCCTGGATATCGGCATAAATTTTCTGGAATTTTTCTGTATCACAAACTGATTCAAAACTATCTGTTAAGACATTTCCTAAAATAAAATTCCCATAAGGTTCAATATTCACCGATAATAACTCCGGGTCAAAGGTAGAAAAATTCCCTTGATAATCAATATTAACCAAAACAAAAGGGTTATTCATATCCGTTTGAGTCAAACGGGAATTAGAATAAACTAAACCACAAATAGCTTCAAATTCTCTGAGGTTAAATTCTCCATTCACTTCTGAAGTTAATTCCCAAAAACGCTGCATAAATGCACGATATTTTTCCGATGTTCCCACGGCTTCTAAAGTTGATGATTGATTTACCCCTTCAATTTCTTCTAAATTAAATCCCACATCATAAATCCCATTATCCCTAAAAAAATTAAAGATTTCATCCGCATAATTAAGCGAATCTTGAGTAATAACAGAAATCACATAAAAAGGAATATCATTTTTTTGCAAGAAAGAAATTCCTCGCATAGTTTGGGCGTGACTTCCTGTTCCCTTACGGGTTTGACGATGGGCGTCATGGATGAATTCAGGCCCATCTAAACTGACCCCGACACAAATATTATGTTCTTGAATCAAATCACACCATTTTTGATTAATATAGGTGCCATTAGTTTGAACTGAATGCCAGATTTTTGCTTGTTTTTGATTATATTTNNGCTTCTTGAATTAGTTTAAATGCCGATTCATAAAAAGAAATCGGAACCGCTAAGGGTTCCCCCGCGTGCCAACAAATGGTAAATTCATCTCCAACAAAAGGCGAATTAAAGATATTTTTGAAAATAGGTTCTATTAAATCTAAGGATAGAGTATTTTTTAAGTCTCGGTTCGGTAAATAACAATAATCACAATTAAGATTACAAAAAGACGTCGCTTGAATCACGACTAAATTAATCGGGCCAAATTTGCTAAGATCAATTTTTTGAGGTTTTAATAAAGTTGGATTTGTCATGGATTTTAATTAATTGAAAAGGGTTAAAAATATCAGCGTTGCCAGCGATCGCAACGCCTTTTTTAAGCTAGAATAACATCTAAACAGAACTAACGGGAATTAATAAACCGACCCCCATCACCCCAACCATTGCGCCAGCTTCCGCCATTGCGCCAACTCCCCCCATTTCCCCAAGAACCCCCGCCGCCACGATTAATCCAGCCTCCCCGTCCCCCACCATTACCCCAGGCTCCCCGCGCGATTTGTTCTCCAGGTTGTGGGGCTTCTGATGTTTTTGGTAATTGGTTTTCTCGCTGTTTTAAAGTCTCTGTAATTCTTGACAAACGGGACTCAATTGTTGTAGATAGTATGGCTGAATCTGTGGTTTTAACTGTAGCATTAGCCGCCGGAATATTTAAGGCACTGAGGGCTAAGAAAAAGCCAACTAATCCGGTTTTTGTACTAATTTTCAAAATGGTTACTCCTTTTTTTGATAATTTTTCTGGCACTATAGCATAAATTTTGATATGATCGGCTATGTTTTCTTAGGAAAACTTTATTTAAGCTGTGTGAGGAAAAAAATGATTTTATCTAAAAAAATTGCGATCGCTGCTTTGAGTGCTGTTTTTTCCTTAACTCTATCTAGTCCGGCTTGGGCAGAAACGGTAATGGAAAAAGTAGCCCGAACTGGGGTATTAACCGCCGGAGTTCAGACTGATTTTATTCCCCTTTCCTATGTCAATGATCAGGATCAATTAGTCGGTTATTCCATTGATATTCTGAATCAAATTAAAGCCCAACTTGCTAAGGAATTAGGACGCATNNATTTAGAACTGGTTCCTATTAGCATTGGTGAACGGATTCCTAAAGTATTATCCCAGGAAGTTGATATTGTCTGTGAGGATGTAACTTTTACTTGGAATCGCGATCGCTATGTCGATTTTTCTGTTAGTTATGGTGTGACAGGAACTCGTTTATTAGTCAAAAATGGGAGTAATTTAGGCACACCAGAATCTTTAGCTGATCGGAAAATTGGTGTATTAGAAAATAGCAGTAGTGAATCAACTATCCGAGTCGTACAACCCCAAGCAAAAATAGTCAAATTTAAGACCATTTCCGATGGAATTACCGCTTTAAAACAAGGTCAAATTGACGCTTTTGGTTCCGATGGTGTTCTCTTAGAAGGAACTCGACAAACTCTCCCTGACCGCGATGCTTTAGAAGTAGTTCCTAATCTTCCCTATACCCGGGAGGGAATTGCTTGTATCGTCCCGGAAAATAATTCTGCTTTTTTAGATCGGGTAAATTTTGCGATCGTAAAATTGATGCAAGGTTATGTTTTGGGAGACAAAGAATCGGTAGCTATTGTTGATCAATGGTTTGGAGAAAATGGTGTAATCACAATAGATAATGATTTAATCAAAAATTATTTTCAAGGTGTGATTGACTCCCGAGAACAAATCAAACTTAACTAATAATATAGCAATTCCTATAGGATTTGTCAAAAAATACATTAAGGGCGGGTTCACCAATCACTTTTGCTTGCTAACAATTATTTTTATCAACCCCCTTTTTAATTAATAAAAATTGACATGATTAATTAGGATGGGTTTAGATAGATTAGTGTCGAGAAGCATAAGATCAGGAAGAACTCGCCTCTAGGGGGTTAGACTGATAAAATAAAAATCAATCCATCCATTATCTATGATTACTTCTTTTTCCTGCAAGGAAACGGAAAAAATATGGAATGGGAAATTATCACGAAAGTTTCCACCAGACATCCAAGAAAGAGCTTTGCGTAAATTACGACAAATCAATGCTTCAGCTATATTAGATGACCTACGAATTCCACCAGGAAATCGCTTAGAAGCTCTATCAGGTGATAGAATAGGAAAATATAGTATCAGAATCAATCAACAGTGGCGAATTTGTTTTATTTGGCATAATGGAGAGGTTTCAGGAGTCGAGATTGTTGATTATCACGATTAAAAACCATGAATGAAATTTTACTCTATAATCCCCATGCTGGAGATATATTAAAACATGAATTTTTAGAAGAATTAGGAATTCATCAAAACACTTTGGCATCTGCAATTGATGTTAATTCTAATAAAATTCATGCTATTATTAAGGGAAAATGTCCGGTTACGGCTGAGATAGATTTATGCTTATGTCGTTATTTTGGACTTTCAGAAGGATATTTTTTAAGATTACAAAATACCTATGAAATTATGGAGGCTAAACGAAAATTAGGAGAAAAATTAAATCAGATTAACCCTTATTCCTATAGCCAGTGAATTCTTGATTGTATATATAAAAAGGGGGTTATGGGGTATCTATCGGGTAACAAATAGCGGTATTATAGAAGTTGTCACAGATGAATTATGAGTTGATCAGAATATGACTGAACCCAAAAGTGAAAAGTTGACTCGGGCTTTAAATCAATTAATTGAGGAACATGGGATTAAAAATGTTGTCCATTCTTTAGCCAATCATTGTTTTAAAGAAGCAGAATTTTTGCGACAAGATCGTAGTACAGATTTGGCTCAAAACTGGCAAGATATTGCTGAAAAACTGCAACAGGTTACGGAAAATCAGCAATCCTAATTTTCACAGGTTAGGAAGTTATAAAATAGCAATCCGCGCTGAGATTGTAACATTTTATCGTAGGGGTTTGGAGATCAAACCCAAAGCGCGAATAGGGTTTGGAGACCAAACCCCTAC